>JAFZVO010000024.1 GCA_017617775.1 Bacilli bacterium
ATCGGGGGAAGTTATGGCCTTTCTGATGAGGTGAAAAAACGCGCGAACGACGCCATATCTTTAAGCAAAATGACCTTCCTTCATGGGATGACCCGATTAATAATTCTTGAACAAATTTATCGAGCCTATAAAATTTTAAATAACGAGGTGTATCACAAATGAGACAAGTAGAATTTGAACAATTTACTCAGCTCACTGACGAGAAGAATCCATTCGCTAGTGTCTATCAACTTGAGGATGGCTCAATCTTTTATATCGAACCCATTTTCTACACCCACCTCCAAGGCTTTAAAGAAAGAGTCACTGATGAGGAATATAATCGCATCATTGACCGCATCATTGAAGTGAGTAAAAAAAATCGACATGTCGTATTTGTCGGAACATTTGATTTCCCACAGACCGAAGTCGATGATTCTTATATATTTTTAGAGATTACCGATATCACTGATCCTCTCCAAATCTTTGTGGAGGATAAGTCACGCGGTAGCGATTACGGCGATTAAGCCGCAGTTTGATAGTTGGCGGATAATTGTCTCATCGACATCCACATGGAACGCAAGCCCATGAAGATGATGAAGAACATCATCGCATATTGAGCGAGTAAGAAGCCAAACACCATCGCGAGTAATCCTGGAGCGAAACAGGACCAATACATAATGAATTGGCATTGATACCATTTGAGGTAACGATTTGGATTGTTTTTGCCTCTCGTTAAAGCGAAGATTAATAAGCCTAAGAGAAGGACTAATCCGAGATAGACACCGAAATAAACAGTAGTGTTTAAGAGATACATTCTATGAATGGAAGTTGTATAGCATTCATCGAATAATGCTTTGTAGTTATTGAAAACACCATTAATCGTATCTAATGATTTAACTTCAGTTTGGACTACACCGTCAACAGTTAACATTCTGGTGATGAGATCTTCGTTAGAAGTTGTGTATTCCCAGTCACCGGAATAGGAGCTATTCGCGGCAGAGACAGAGTTATGTTTATATGTGACTTCGATAATGCCTTTAGTGTGGAGGATGATAAATGATGGAGTGTAACAATCTTTATCTTCATCATTATCAGTCTTTGGGGTGACACCACCTTTGACATATTTCAAACTCTTCGCATAGTTGAACAAATCTTCAACATTTGGATCATCGCCAGATTCACGACGAGTGTAGTAGATATCTAATTCATATTGATTCGCGGATGTATTTGTATATCTCGCGACTGGCACTAAATCTTGTTCCGTATTTGGGAGTTGCTCTGCCCCATCAACATAGTAATGGAGAAGTTTGTCATCATCGACAACAAAGGATTTCTTCTCATTATGTAACTGGACGGATAAAGAAGTGAGGTCACGGTCTAAACCATAATTAGTGGTGTTGATGTAGTTTGAACCACTGGTGTTAGCAACTACAACCACGAGTGGGATGATTGGTAAAAGGACGCCTAATAATAGGACGATTAATGAACTCCACCAAGGAAGAGTTCTCGCGGCATCAATCGCACATTGGTTGCTGACTGTGCTGCCAAAGATATTTTTTAAATTGTATTTTGTATTCTGTCTCATATGCTTACATATTCTATAAAATATATTTTTATTTTACAAATAATTTATTTATCCCTATAATGATTAAGCATCTAACATGGGGTTGAAATAGTTTCGACAGGAATGTGTTAGGCTTTAACGGCAGCGGTTGGTAACCTTAAACCAAAAACAAAATAACTGACAACAGTTATATGAGAGTGAACAACTCTCAATCTCTCTGCTTAGCAGCTTAAGCTACCCGACATAGGGATCCCTACAATAGTAGGGGCAGAGCATCTCCCAAGGTTTTCTTCTTTCACGCTTGGGTCAGGTGTCATAACAAAAGAATAGGGACAGGGAGTGGACTTGTTACCCTTACCGAAGTTTAGTCAGTCTCGTATAGATGGACCTGATGAATAACGATTCTATATTAAATTACTCATTTCATCTAAGCTGTAGATGTTATTGAAGAGCCATTTCTGGACCGGATGGGCAGCTCATCCGCAGCTCCACCAAAAAGAATAATAAGAGGGTAACCTCTTTTTTTCTATAATATAGAAGATTATACTTATGTATATGAAAGCGGTATTCCAAGATAAAAAGCTGTTAATTGTTCTCGTCGTTGATCTCATCATCACGATTGGTTCTCCTTTCCTCGTCTTTGGAATATTGAAATTATGTGGTGATGAATCATTCGCCTATGCTTTGCTATTCGCCATCTTTGGAGTGATTAACGGCGTTCTTGCCTATCTATCTGGTGACATCATTATTATTAGATATAAGATGAAGAATGATATCGTCACTTCTCCTGTTCCAGATGATGTGATCATTCGTTCTCGTCAAATCCGTTATCCATTTGTCATCGCATTGATTGTTGATATTCTCATTTTTGCGATTTTCGCCATCATCTATTCAACGACTGGCCACTGGCCTTTCATGTAGTTGTTTATTTCTTTTATTTTGTTAAAATAAGCATTATGAAGATATTGATTATTTCCAAAAGCTATTATCCGGAAAAAACCATCGTTAGCAAGATTGCTGAAGGTTTATATAAACATGGCCATAACGTCACAGTTTTAACAGCGAAACCAAGTTTTGGATTAGGTTATATTCTTCCAGGATATCAAAACATCTCCTACGAGCTCGTCAACGGAGTGAAGATTCACCGCGTCGATGTCAAGCCGCGTCGAAATTCTCGTCATTCTCGTATTAGAAACGACCGTTATTTCTATCATAATTCCCGTAAGTGGGTGAAGAGAACCAAAGAGAAATTTGATGTCGTCTATTCCTATGGCTACGCGCCAGCGACGACACTATCAGCAGGTAATCTATACAAAAGATTACATAAAGTACCACATATCGCGCATGTCACGGAATTCTCTCCAGATGATATTTTAATGAGGAAATACACCTATAAATATTCCCCTGATTATTTATTCCTTTATTTTTCAGCGAGACATATCTATAAGAAATTGGATGAGCTCATCATCCCTTCCCCAATCTATGAAGAATATGTCCGTAAAGTCTTGAAACTCAAAAAAGTCAATACAACATTCATCCCGGCGGTGCCTTTAATTGAAGAAGGTATCGTTAATCCTTATCAATATAAAAAAGGATTTAATATCGTCTACTATGGCGATATCGATAAGAATCATATCTTAAGCATGCTACCAGAAGCGATGAATAAAGTATCGCGTCCAGATATCTTTTTCCATCTCTTTGGGAAAGGTAAATATAGCAGTGAACTCTTAGAAGAGATCAACCGTCTAAACCTTGGAGATCGCATCATCTTGCATGGCGATGTCCCGCTTAACGATGTGCCAAATTGTTTCACAAAAGCCGATGCCTGTTATCTCTCTATCTCTGATAAAGGATATGCTGGTAAAGCGATCAACGAGAAACTCATCTTTATGATGTCTCAAAAGAAACCGATCATCGCGGTGATGGAAGGGGATGGCGAAGAAGTCCTCAAAGAAAGCGGTGGTGGCTTTATCTTAAAAGATAATGTCGATGATTTAGTTTTCACTGTCACAAAAGCGGCGAATATGAATAAAAAAGAATTAGAAATAAAAGGAAATAACAATTACGAATATTTCCTCAAGCATTATCAAATTAGTAATATTATCGCTGATATCGAATCAGTTCTTCCTAAAAAAGGTCTTCAAAAAATCGTCTAATTTCAATCCCACATTAGACAAGGAATAATACATTTGAGCGCGGTCATGCGCTTTTTTTCCAAGATAATCTTTTTCTTCATCGCTTAAAGCGAGTAGAGTGTGGATTGCTTCTTTAATATCTTCAACAGAACCAGTCTTCATCCAAATTGCGTCTTCTTGGAAGACTTTCATGAGACGAGATGATTTCGTGGAGATGCTTGGACGTGATGAGTTCAGATATTCAAACATCTTGCTTGGAACAGTGAAACGGTCGAGGTCTTCATTGAATGGACGTGGGTTGATATTCGCGACAGCATTTTGCTGTAATTGAATGCATTCTTGATTGGAAAGCGCGCCTAAATAACGGATGTTTTTCTTTCTTCTAATCGCTTCTAAGAACGTCTTTCCTTCATGATGACCACAGATGAGAAGTTTGTAATCCGGTAATTCGAGTTCATTGAAGGCTTGAATGAGATTATAGATACCGTATTTTTCATATAGCGAACCGGAATAGAATAAGTATTTTCCGTATTTATTATCTCCTGGTAAAGGAAGATAATCTTCCACGAGTCCTTCAACGATAATTGATGGTTTATTTTTCTCGTTATATAAATCGTTAAGAGCAGGGGTTAATGCGATTGTGCCATCGAGATGTTTAGCGAGTTTTAAAACATTTAAAGCATAGCTTCTATTAGTGCCGGTGATATTGGATGGCGAGTTGGTGCACACTCCAATAATTGGCATATGTTTTCTTTTAGCGGCATATGTTGCGAGGGCAAATACATTAGTGTTGATGGTATCGCTGATGATGATGGAGTTCTTATCGACATTATGAAGTATCTTTTCCACTTGAGCCCAGATGAAAGAGAATCTGCCGATCTTTCCTCTTCTGACACTTAAGTAGTGCCAATGAATTCGATTAGTGACTCTTTCACCTTTTAACAAGTTCTTCACCAAACAATCTTGTTTGGAGAAAGGACGTAAAGAGATGACATCGACATGATGATAGAGAGATAAGGATCTCACGAGACGATTATGAATCATCTGACTCGAAGAGTTGATGGGATAAGGCCAGGCCTTCAGATATTCATTGTAGTCGTTGTTTTCTTGACAAGTGGTGAAATAGATAATGTTCATATTAACGGAGACATTATATATCTTATGTGCGAAAAAATGAATAATATCATATTCAAGCATACTTTGTATCCCCCAATATGTTATGATAGTGCTATGGAAAAAATCGCGAAGACGTGGAAAGAGTTTTTTAACGATGTGGCTCATAAAGATTACAGCGATAAGCTCAATCACTTTTTGAATGTCGAATATGCAAGTGGGACAGTCTATCCTCCACGCGACAAGATGTTCAATGCTTTTAAACTCACTCCATTAGCGAATGTCAAAGTGGTGATCGTGGGCCAAGACCCATACCATGAACCTGGACAAGCGATGGGATTATCTTTCTCAGTTCCTCAAGGGGTTAAAGTTCCACCTTCTCTCATCAACATCTATAAAGAAATCGAAAGAGAGACTGGAGTGAAGATGGATATGAACAATGGAGACCTCACTTATCTTGCTAAACAAGGGGTGTTGCTCCTCAACTCCATCCTCACAGTAAGGGCCCATCAACCGATGAGTCATAACATTGAAGAATATCATTTATTCCTCGAAGATGTCCTCACCGTTTTAGACAAACAATATCGCCCGATGGTGTTTCTCCTCTGGGGTGGTCCAGCGAGAAAGTTGAAGAGATATCTCCATAATCCTTCCCATCTCATTTTAGAATGTTGCCATCCTTCTCCCCTCGCCGCGAATCACGGAGATTGGTTTGGGAACGGGCATTTCTTAAAGAGCAACGCGTATCTCGTGGAAAACGGGTTATCTCCTATCAAATGGAATAGATAATTCTTTTCAAATTTTTCCAAAAATGTATAATGTATTTGGGAGCTTGGTTCAACCAGGCTGAGAGGACTCTAGAGTGGGTCGACCATACCTGATCCAGATAATGCTGGCGTAGGAAACTGAGATTTGATGCTTCCTATGATAGGAGGCTATTTTTATGAGAAGATTACAGTACGTCATTTATACCCTATTAGCGATGATCGGAATCGCGGGATTATTCGCCCCATATCTCTTCATCGATGAAGGCTATCAAAACATCTTTGGAATATTAGCAAATTATCAAGTTAGTGGGCTTTTTGCATTGATTTTTGTAGCATTTAGCCTATATTTTGTTGGAATTATCCTTCTCTATTTCATCGAGAAAAACAAGTGGATCGCTCCATCATCTTTACTACTATTATTAGTGGCGACAGTTCTCTTTTCTTGCAGCAAAACTTTCTGCAAAGAATCCATTGATTACGGAACGTTAAGATTATCGGTTTCTCCGATCGTGATGGCGATTGTTTCTTTAGGGACATCCGTCTATACTTCCCGCTATATATTTGATAACACAAAACTCTCGATTCGCGACATTGCAGAAATTGGTATATTTGTCTCTTTTGCATTTGTCCTTGATTTACCGCTTTTTAAGATCAAAATTGTGGCGAATGGTGGTTCAATATCTCTCATCATGTTACCGCTTATTTTGCTCTCGCTTCGTAAAGGATTCTTTAAAGGTTTTATCGGTGCGGGTATCGTCTTTGGTTTAGTCAGTTGCTTCTTGGATGGATATGGTTTAATTACATACCCACTTGATTACTTATTAGGATTTGGCTCTCTTGCGGTGGTCGGTTTGTTTAGAAGATTCATCATCGGTAAAGAGAAACTCAACTGGATGAATTATGGTGTTCTATTCCTCGCGACTTTACTCGCGATGAGCATGCGTACATTTGCATCTACCTTGTCTGGTATCTTCATCTACGAGTTAGATTTCACGTCTTCCCTCATCTATCAATTAACATATATGGGACCATCTTTTGGGGTAGTGATGGTCATCCTTCTCATCCTTTTATATCCCCTCAATAAACTCTCCTTAAAAAACAAATAATCGTATATATTTTGTCTCACTATTGTGAGAAAGTATGATATAGTTAACCCATATAGGCGTGTTTTAACGACCTGTGGAAAGGAATCTACCTTTAGGTAGAAGTAGTATTATGGAAAACGAAGAAGTGAAATTAGAAGAAGAAAACAAACCTCTTGAGGAGCCAAAAGCAGAAGAGCCAGCAGTTCCAGAAGAAGAGAAAAAAGAAGAAAAAAAGCCAAATGGCAAAGCCCCTATTGAAGACATCGTGGTGATTGAAAAACTCTCCCCTGAAGATCGTCCTTTAGCGGAAGAAGTCGAAGAACAACGTCAAAGCCTCTTTGCCGCGTTTCAAAAGAGCAAAAGATTTAGCAACATCTTAATGGTGGTTGTGGTTTTAGTGGTTGTCGGCGCGATGGCCTTATTGATGATTAACCAAGATTGGAGCAAGATCGTCGGTTATTCTCTCGCGGGTACCGCGCTTGTCGGATTAGTGATTTATTCGATGCTCACAAAGAATAAATTCCCAAATCAATCCAAAGAATATATTCGCTTTGTAACGACAAGAATTGATCGATATATCTATAACAACACTGAATTCCAAGATGTGAAAGTCGATTTAAATGAGAAATACACGATTACCGAACTCTCTTTAGAAAGAATCTATAAATCTCCAGTGGATATCGGTTCGAGAAATATCGTTAAAGGTTTATATCTCGGACAAGGATTCTCCTGTGGAGAACTCGCTTTATATACAGCGAAAGAAGAAGGTAAGAAGAGACTTAAAGCTGTTGCCTTTATCGGCAAGCATTTAGAACTCCAAAACACACTTCATTTTGAAGGTCGTTATATCCTCAACTTCAGAGCCGAAAAACCAAATGATTTGCCATCCGATATCGATGATTTAGTGGAACTCCATAATGCGGAGAACTTCGTGGTCTACGGACCAGAAGGCAGCGATTATACAAAAGATATCCCTGCGAAATACATCGCTGAACTCAAGAAGATTAAAATCGGTGGTAGCTTATTAAACTTAAACGTCGTCTTATGGGCGGGACATACTGGAATCTATCTCAGTTATGATGATCCAGTGGTGGCTTTACCATTTGATAAACCATTTGATGTCGAACCTCAAAATGCATTTAAAAATGATTTGCTCGCGATTTTAGATGCGGAAAGATTGATTAATAAATAATATGCCCACTACAAATCGCTGGATTTCAATTGAATCATTCAAACACGATGGATCCCTCCATCGCTTTTGGGATCGCGGTTTAATCTTGGACAATAATGATGATTATATTGTAATCGCCACTAAGAGAGCGAAAGTTACTGAAAGTAATGGTCGCAGGTGGTTCACAAAAGAACCCGCCGTCACCATATTCTCTAAAAAGGAATGGTGGAACGTCATCTGTATGATGAAACATAATGGGGTATGTTTCTACTGCAACATCGCTTCTCCGGCGATTATCCATGGTTCATCCATCAAATATATCGATTATGATTTGGATACCAAATTATTCGCGGATAATCGCGTTCGCGTGTTAGACGAGAAAGAATATGCCAATCATAAGAAAACATATAACTATGGTGAAGAACTCGATATCGTTCTCCATTATCAAACAGAACAGATCATCAAAATGATGGAAAAACATGAATTCCCATTTGATGAAGCCAAGATCAAAGAATACTACGATCAATTCTTAGAAACGGTCAAGAAAAACTAATGATTAAATATATCTCTCATTCTCAGGATGAAACCCGTCTTTTTGCTAGCGACTTAATCAAGAAGATTCCTTTAGGAAGCGTCATCGCTTTAACGGGCGATTTAGGCGCGGGCAAGACCACATTCGTGCAGGGTGTTGCGTCCGCGTTAGGAATCGAAGATAAAGTGGCCTCTCCCACATTCAATATTATGAAATTATATCTCGGTGATGTATCTTTGATACATATCGATGCCTATAGACTAGAGAATATGGACCATAACATTGGTTTAGACGAATATATCGGTTATGAGAAAGGTTATACCTTTATTGAGTGGCCGATGTATATCCCAGAATTATTGCCTGAAAATTATATCGAGATAAATATCTCTAATCTCGGTGATAATAATAGAGAAATAGTGGTGAAAGGATTGTAAGATGCTTTACGTTATTTTAAATTCTTCCGCGACATATTTAACAGTGGGCATCTCCGATGAGAATCATTTGATTGACTATGTTTCTTATCCCGCGTGGCAGTGCCAATCAGAGAAGATGATTCCTGAACTCAAGACCCTTCTAGATAACAACAGATTATCCCAAAAAGATATCACAGGAGTTATCGTTGGAATTGGACCAGGTTCATATACGGGCATCCGTATCGCTTTAACCACTGCGAAGATATTGTGTCTATCGCTTAACATTCCTCTATATCCAGTCAGTTCATTGTGGCTTCTTAAAGAAGATGATAGACCAACGATCTGCTTGATGAATGCGAGAAGCGGAAGAAGTTTCTTCGCCGTCTATCAAGGCAATAATGTGATTGTTGAAGATCAAACGATGACCAATGATAAGGTCAAAGAATATATCGAATCTCATCCAGATTATATCGTGAAAGGTGAGCTGGGTTATTTAGAGAAAGAAGATAATGTGGGTAACATTGCTTTACAAGCTTTTTCCTTGATTCCATATCTAACAAAAGCCGATGATCCATTATCGGTCAAACCAGTCTATATGAGGGGTTAATTATGCAGTTCATCAATGTCGATATCAGAAAGATGGAAGAGAGGGATTTACCCGCGGTGATGGAGATTGAGAATCTCTGTTTTGTGGCCCCTTGGAAGAAAGAAAATTTCCTTGAAGAAATGAATAACCAATATGCTAATTTATGGGTCGTTGAACTCTCCGCGGAAGGGACTCCAAAACAAGTCGTGGGCTTCTCCGATTATTGGCAGACATTTGATTCGGCGACCATCTGTCAAATCGCTGTTCACCCGGGAATTAGAAGAAGACAATTAGGTTCTGCTTTGATGGATGAAATCATCAATGATTGTTATGCAAAACGCGTTCAAAATATTACGTTAGAAGTCAGAAAATCCAATCAAATCGCCATTAATTTCTACAAAAAGCATGGTTTTTCGGAAACGTTAGTGAAAGAGAAATATTACTCCAATGGTGAGGATGCAATATACATGATGAGAGGAGTCGATATCAATGGCTAAGATACTCGCAATTGAATCTAGTTGTGATGAGACATCAGTCGCGATTATTGATCACGGCAACCTTTTATCTAACATCGTTTCGAGCCAGATTGATGTCCATGCAAAGTACGGTGGAGTAATGCCTGAAATCGCTTCTCGTCTTCACTGTGAAAACATCGGTTATGTGATTAAAGAAGCTTTAGAAAAAGCCAATGTCACTTTAGAAGATATCGATGCATTTGCGATTACTCGTGGACCAGGTTTAATCGGTGCATTACACGTTGGAATGCAAGCGGCGAAAACTCTCGCGATGGTCTATGATAAACCACTGATTCCTGTTCACCATTTAGCGGGTCATATCTATGCGAATGAGTTTGTCGATGAATTCACTTTCCCAATGCTCGCCGTGGTGGTCTCGGGTGGTAATACAGAACTCGTATTAATGAAAGACCATTTGCAGTTTGAAATCATCTCCTCGACTAGAGATGATGCCGTCGGCGAATCATTTGATAAAGTCGCGAGATGCATGGGCCTACCTTATCCTGGAGGAGTAGTGATTGATAAACTCGCGAAAGAAGGTAAACATGCTTATGACTTACCAATTCCTTTAAAAGGCGAAGATACTTTAGACTTCTCATATTCAGGATTAAAGACCAGCGTCATCAATCTCGTTCATAAATATGAACAAAACGGAGAAGAGATCAATGTTCCAGACATGGCGAAGAGTTTCCAAGATGTCGCGATTGGTCAGATCTTAGATCGAACGAAAAAAGCCTGTACGAGATACGAGATTAAAGAAGTGATTCTCGCGGGTGGAGTTTCGGCGAACTCTTATCTAAGAGAAGAGATGAAGAAACTGATGGAAAAACTAAATATCAAGTTAGTAATTCCCCCTCTTTGGTGCACGACTGATAACGCGGCGATGATCGCGAAAGTCGGAGAGAAATTATATGAAAGAGGCGTATTTGCCCCTCTTACTGTTTCCGTTGATCCAAACTGGGAAATACAAGATTATATGAAATTTTGAAATCTATTTATGATTTCATAAAATGATATGCAATAATATTAGGGAGGTAACGACCATGGAAAAACAATTATATTCAGATTTTGAACTTTATGACATCATCAGCGGGGGAGACCAAGAAGAAATCGCTTCCGTGAAAGAAGTGACATTACAGGGTTGGGTGAGAACCAATCGTGATAATGGTTCAATCGGCTTCGTCGAATTCAATGATGGGACATACTTTAAGAACGTCCAGCTCGTCTATTCTAAAGATAGCAAAGATTATGAAGTCCTTTCTTCTTTAGGCACTGGTTATGCGATTGAAATCACTGGTGAATTTAGACTCACCCCTGAGAATAAACAACCATTTGAGATTTTCGTTAATGAATGCAAAGTATGCGGCACTTGTGAAGAAGATTATCCTCTTCAAAAGAAGAGACACTCCTTCGAGTTCTTAAGAGATATCGCGCATCTCCGTCCACGCGCGAATACTTTCCAAGCTGTTTTCCGTGTGAGAAGTGTTCTCGCATTCGCGATTCATGAATTCTTCCAAGAGAGAGGATTCTTATATATCCACACTCCACTTATTACTACTAATGATGGTGAAGGTGCGGGTAATGTCTTCGATGTCATCGCTCATGATAGCAAGACACCTGAAGATTTCTATGGTCATCGCGTGAACTTAACAGTCACTGGTCAACTCCATGTTGAACCATTCGCATTAGCCTTTAGAGATGTCTATACATTTGGTCCAACTTTCCGCGCGGAGAGAAGTAACACAGTGAGACACGCTTCTGAATTCTGGATGATTGAACCAGAGATGGCGTTCTGCGATTTAAACGACAATATGAACATCATTGAAGACTGCATCAAATACTGCATCGATTACGTGATGGAAGCCTGTCCAGAAGAGATGAAATTCTTCAACTCCATGATCGATAATACTTTACTTGAAAGACTCAATCATGTCCGTGGCTCTCACTTCAAGAGAATGCCATATACAGAAGGTATTGAACTCTTAAAACAAGCTGTTAAAGATGGTGTGAAATTTGAGAATCCAAATATCGAATGGGGTATGGATTTACAAAGCGAACATGAACGTTATATCACCGAAAAGATCGTCAAAGGTCCAGTATTTTTGACAGATTATCCAAAAGATATCAAAGCTTTCTATATGCGTCAGAACGACGATGGCAAGACTGTCGCAGCCTGTGACTTATTAGTCCCAGCAGTCGGTGAACTCGTCGGTGGTAGCCAGAGAGAAGAGAGATTAGATTTATTAAAAGCCAAGATGGATTCCATGGGCATCACTGAGGGTCTTGAATGGTATTTAGATACAAGGAGATATGGTGGCTGTGTCCATTCCGGTTTCGGTATCGGATTTGATAGACTCTTAATGTATGTCACAGGTATGCAAAACATCCGTGATGTCCAACCATATCCAAGAACTAGCAACACGATTAAGTACTAATTATGAAAGAAGACGATCAATATTATCAGGAGCTAGAGAAAACAAGAAAAGACGTCATGAAAAAAAGACTCGGCGGTCTTTTCTTAGTGATTGATATTTTGCTTATCGCTTATGTCATCTACCAAATTACCTTATTAATGGGGTAAGTTAGTTGGTGGAGGAGTCATATTATTTTGGTTTAAGTTTGGATTATTCTGCGGATCGTTTTGATTGTAGTTCTCTAAAGACTTATCAAAAACACTGTGCTTGAGCTGCCAGATACGAATGGTTCTTGCAACGACACATTGTAAAGCGATGAGGTACCAACCTCCTCCGATGAAGACGGCAGGAACAAAGATATAACTGCACCAAGCATCCCATTCCCAATGTGGAGTGTTGATGAGAGGTGGCCAATCGGCGATGAGCTTGATACCAAAGAATTCCTTATAGATATCAGGGTCTTGGAAGTCCCAGATGAATAACAGGGTGCCAAATCCTGTTTTTTTGTAGTCGAATAAATCGTATTCCCAGTCTCCAGTGATTGCATGATGAAGGAGAAGGAAGATAAAAGCGATGAGAATGATCGTTAATGGCTTCCAAGCTTGTTTAAAGAACCAGACCCAGTTTTTCTTTCTCGCATATCTCACAAAATCTTTTTTATTATCGATTACTTTAGTAACGACGACATCATGAGTGAAGTTGTCGACGCGCTTACCTTGCCATCTCATCACTCTAGTAATGATTAAACCGATGTAACCAAAGATCACTAAAATAACGATGATCACGAGAAGGAGAACAAAGATTACTCTTTTATCAGTTTCAGATAACGAAATTAATAGATTCATTTCTCTTCATCCTCACTGGTAATAATAGTGACCCCATTATCTTCTTTTTTTTGGTCAGGGGTGGTGATGTATGGCTGTGGAGCCGCTGGTTGAGGAGCGGGTTCATTCACGATATCGATATTCGTGACATTTTTGCCTTCTAAAATCTCTCTCGCTTTGACATCTTCTGGAAATTCTCCAAATAGATTTCGTCCAGTGAAGAAATACCAGATAGATTTGATACCGACAAAGAAAAATTGAACCACTCCAATAACAGCGTAGACCGCTAAAACGAGCAAAAGGATAGGAAGTGTAATGATATACAACAGTCCTCTTCCGCATTTTTTCAAAATATCGGTTAGCATGGTTTTATTTTACCGCATGTCTATTTGATATGAAATAGTTAACTATTCCGAGACAAATAATTAAGACAAATAGTCCGTTGACGAGGAGGAAACCAAAAGGTTCTGGGATGATTTGGTACAGCGTTCCAAAAAGGACAAATTCTACGATTATCGCTAGTCCAAATCCGATGTAAATATAGGTCTTTTTGAGGAGAGCAAGGTCGATTAGGATATAGCAGGAAAAGTAGATAAACCACATTGAAAATAGATAAGACATTTTTGGGAATAATGGGATGGAAATACCAATGAGTAAAAGGCAGAATAATGAGATGATTAGTAAAGGAATGAATCTCGATTCGTTTTCCATATTGATTCCTATCTTAGGAAGTTCCGCTTTTATAAATATATAGGATAATACGGATTGGATTAATGAAATTAAGTAGATGAAACAAGGGACTGCATATTCGATATATGTGAAGTCGTTTACTTTAAATATCGTGAGGAATACAACGATGATATTTTGATTGTATATTAGTTCGATTAATGGAACGAATGCGTATGATAAACCGGTGGTCGCTAAACTGGAGGCAAATATGATCCAAACTGGTGATATCTTTTGCTCAACCATTAAACCGAAAAGCACCCCTGATATCAAAGCGGGTATCACGTAGAACAAAGTATCAGAAAAATTGTTGAATGTTGCAATTAGACATAAGCCAATGGTGGCGATCATATAAATCGGAAGATATTTCTTCTGACAGAATAAAGTAACAACCACACTTGTGAGAGGTAAAACAAAGACTAACACAAAGATGAGAAATGGAACGAAATAGGTGAGTAAAACGAAGATGACATTGATTGCTGCCATCAACCCCATATAGGCAATATTTTGTGTTAATGTTTCTCTTTTTTTGAACATATCTATACAAATTTTAAAAAACTTTTTTAAAAAATGAAATAAAAGTCATATATTAAGTGTATGAGATTTAAGTATTTATCTTTACTATCAATCTTGCTAATCACAGCGTGTTCATCAACAGGCGAAGGAGATACCACAAATTATCAGGAACATTCCTATGAAGAAGTATCTCAATACATGATTGCTTGTGATCAAGTCTTTTCGATCAGCGATGACGAACATTATGTTTATTATTTTCAAGAGACATGTCGTAGCTGCGACAGAATCAAAAATGACGTCATCGATTTCGCGTTGAACTACACCCCACATATCTATTTCATTCCTGCGGATGAAAACACCCCAACACATTATACATATGAAGAGATTAACGAGACATTAGGCTCTAATAAAATCGAGGATGTCTTTGTCCGCGTCACCCCTCAATTAGCCCTCATTAAAGATGGGAAGATTGAAAAGAATATTATCAAAACCATATATATTGAAGAAGAACTATTAAATCAACGCAGGAAATAATCTCTCATATTGAAGTAGATATTATCTTATGATAATATATTTTTAATATGAATCTACAAAAAGAATTGAATGAAAGACAGTATGAAGCGGTGACAACCTCTTTTCAAAATAACTGTATCATCGCCGGTGCGGGAAGTGGAAAAACGAGGGTCCTCACCTATCGTATTGCTTTTTTAATTGATGAGCTAAAAGTGAAGCCTTGGAGCATCCTTGCCATCACCTTTACTAACAAGGTTGCCGCGGAGATGAAAAGCCGTGTTGTGAAGCTTGTTCCAGAATGTGAAAAAGACTTAACAATTAAGACATTCCATTCTTTTGCGGCGATGTTTTTACGCATCGAAATCAATGTTTTAAATTATCCTTCCTCATTTACCATTTTAGAT
>JAFZVO010000002.1 GCA_017617775.1 Bacilli bacterium
ACCTACAACCATGATAATCGTTGGTCTGTTCTTCTGGAGGGCAATCTCTGTGGAATCCTTGCCTAAAAGATCTTCAATTTCATCGTGAACAATACCGACAAGAGTCTGAGAAGGATTGAGTTTACCTAAAACATTTTGGCCAATCGCTTGTTCCTTTACATTATTAGTGAATTCTTTAACAACTTTATAGTTAACATCAGCTTCCAAAAGAGCGATACGGATCTCTTTCAGCATGTCATCGATGTTCTTTTCCGTTAATCGCGCTTGACCTTTAATCTTTTTAAAAGCGAGAGATAGTTTATCGGTTAATGATTCAAATGCCATCTGTTAAAATCCTTTCTAAATCTTCAATATCGCTTTGCAAATTATTAGGGTTTTGCTTTATCTTTGCAGTGATTTTCAAGATTTCATCGCGTTTTTCATTTATTTTTAAAGCAAATTCTAATTCTTCTAATCTCTTCACGCCTTTCTTAAGCGCGTCTTCCACTGCCGCGCGAGACACTTTTCTCTCTTCGGCGATTTCACTGATGGAGAGATTATATGAATAATAAGCGGAAAGAACTTCTTTTTGAGAATCAGAAAGAATCTCGCCATATGAGAGCAAAAGGGAATTAATACGTTCAAATTGCTCGATATCAGTCATTATTTTCTCCAACACATAAGCCATATAAATACTTATCTAAATCGAATTCTTGTAAGTCATCCATCTTTTCCCCAAGACCGATGAATCTAACTGGCACGCCGATCTCATCTCTGATGGCTAAAATTATCCCACCTTTAGATGTTCCATCCATTTTGGTAATCACGACACCTGTAATCTTGCTAACCTCGGAGAAAGCCTTTGCTTGAATCACTCCGTTTTGGCCAGTTGTCGCATCGATGACGATAAATGTTTCGTGTGGTGCATCTGGAATTTCTTTGCCTAACACTCTCTTAATCTTCGCGAGTTCATCCATCAAGTTTTGTTTAGTTTGTAGTCTACCTGCTGTATCAACGATGAGCAAATCGACTTTCTCTTTTTTAGCTTTAACCGCACCATCATAAGCTACGGAAGCTGGATCACTATTAGCTTGTCCAGTGACGATATCAATCTTTAATCTTTGAGCCCAAACAGTGAGCTGTTCAATCGCTCCCGCTCTAAATGTATCCGCGGCAGCAAGCATCACTTTCTTGCCTTGTTTAATATATCGATTTGCAATCTTCGCAA
This sequence comes from Bacilli bacterium, assembly GCA_017617775.1. The sequence goes on from JAFZVO010000002.1 coordinate 1,208, forward strand.
TCGTTGTGGTCTTACCAACACCGTTCACACCCACTACTAATAAAACTGTCGGTCCGTTGTCCACGAATCTAATCTCATTAACAACGTCGCCTTTATCCGCATAGTTGATAAATAATCTATCCACTAATAATTCGTTGATGGCGGTTGGATCAGTGATATTTTGTTCTTTTGACATATCTAAGAGCTCTTCAATGGTTCTTAAAGCTAAAGAGACACCGACATCGGATTCGATGAGAATCTCTTCTAATTCATCAAAATACTCTTGGTTAACGCTTTTATATCTCTTCGATAAATCCGTGAGTTTATTGGAAAAGTTACGACGAGATTTCTCCATGCCTTCGCTATAGGTCTTCGTGGATTCGTCGTTCTTTTTGAATTTATTTTTTAATAACGATATTAAGCCCATTACACTGACCTCTTGCTTAAAGCAATCTTTGCAGCGTCTTCTTCCGCCGCTTTTTTGGATTTACCTTTACCAGTGGCTAATACTTGTCCATTGAATGTGACATTCACTGTAAAGGTTCTATTATGAGCAGGACCATCTTGACGGACGAGTTCATAATTAACGCGGTCTTGATAAGCCGCTTGCATCTCTTCTTGAAGTCTAGTCTTCGCATCTGTTAATTCATAGATGTCGACATTCTTCACATCGTTAAGAACAATTTTCTTGATGACGCCGTAAGCGACCTTAATACCAAGGTCTAAATAAATCGCACCCATCGAGGCTTCAAAGACGTCTTCTAATATTTTATTAGAACGATTGATCTGATCGTGTTGAATAGATTGTCCAGTCGTTACGAATTCTGCATAGTTCAGTCTGCGGGCGTAATCCGCGAGAGAAGAGCTTCTCACAATATTGCTGCGCAATTTGCTCATCAAGCCTTGGTCCATGTGTGGATGCATCTTATAGACTAAATCAGCAACGACAAAGCCAATCACCGCATCTCCCATATATTCAAGTCTTTCATAGTCATGATGCTTTGTTTTTGCATCTGCATTATATGAAGGATGAGTAAAAGCGAGTAAATACAAATCTTGATTTACCGGTTTGATATTCATCTTCTTATAGAAATTATCGAGTTTATTCATTTTTTAATGATTCCTTAATCTTATTTACCACATTGCCTGAGACGAGTTTATCTAAGCAGGTAATGCCGCTTTCAAAGCAGTACGCATCCGCGTTGCCATGAATCTTCATTACATTCCCGTTTATTCCGAGGAATAACGCGCCACCAGTAGAACGATAATCCATCGTTGCAGTCATCTCTTTCATCCCTTTACGAACAAATAGATAACCGAGTTTAGTGAGGAAGTTTTTCTTGAAGGTGGATTTAATCATACTGCCAACTATCTTTGCCATCCCTTCCGAGGATTTCACAAAGATATTTCCAGTATAGCCGTCCGCGACGACGACATCCGCATCACCGGAACAGACATATCTTGCTTCTAAATTGCCTTTAAAGCCAGGAAGATTCATCTCTTTAATCAATTTAAAAGCCGCTTGTCCATTTGGAGAGCCTTTATGTTCTTCGCTGCCATTACTTAATAAGTAAATGTTTGGTTCATCTTTATCATAGACGACTTGATAATAATATCTACCCATCACGGCGAACTGGGCCATCTCTTCTGGAGAATTCTCATTGCTCGCACCAGCGTCGAGGACGATGACGTATTTACCTTTTTCTTTCGTTGGGAAAGGTGCGACTAATGCGGCTCTTTTAATACCAGGAATTGTTTTAAGAATTAAAGTTGCTAAGGATAAGAATGCACCTGTAGAACCACAGGAGGCAATACCATCATATCCACCTTCTTTATATAAGGCTAATGCTTTATACATCGAAGAATCTTTCATTCTCATCGCTTCTAAAGCACCAGCTTCCATCGGGACGATATCTCTTGCATCAACGATTTCACATTTACCTTCAAGAGCGGTTAATTCTTCTTTTTTACCGACCACAGTGAAATTAGTCTCGGGTTTCTTCTCGAGATAATTTAATACGGCTTCGACGACAGCTTTACTACCGTTATCACCACCCATTGCGTCAATAATTAATCTTGCCATGAATTCTCCTTGTCATTCATTATATATAAGTTTTCAACCTATGAATAGGTTTTGCTTTTATACGAGGTAATGGAGACCTTCACCGTCTTCCACTTCTCGTTCCGCCTTTTGGATGATATAGGCATTACCTTTCGCATCCGGATTCTTCAATATTTCTTTCGCATCTTCTCTTGCAACAACGAAGATCTTATAGTCGTTCACAATGTTGAGGAAGGAGAATTCTGGGATACCGCTTTGCTTGACACCAGCGAGCTCACCTGGCCCTCTCATCTTCATATCTTCTTCGGCGATTTTAAAGCCATCCATCGATTCGACAAGAACCTCTAATTTATCCACTTCAGCATTAGCCTGATCCACCGCTAAAACACATGTTGCTTCATTACCATCTCGACCGATACGACCGCGTAATTGATGGAGAGACGCTAAACCGAAATTATTCGCATCATAAATGACCATTAATGAGGCTTCTTTCACATCAATTCCGACCTCAATAACCTGGGTAGAAATAAGGATAGGTGTTATTCCATCGATGAATTTCGCTAACGCTGCTTCTTTATCTTTTGATGACAATTTTCCGTGCAAAAGCCCCACTTTTTCGTGAAAATGTAGTAAATATCGGGCGAAAAGTTGTTCAGCTGAATACGATTTATTCTCATCAAAGACGATGAGAGGCGCAACGATATAGACGCGTTTTCCTTTCTCCACTTCATCCTTCACCATCTCGATGATTTTTTCATCTTCATTATCCATGATCACTGTCTTCACATTACGAGAATTAGAAGGGAAAGAATATAAGGTAGAAACATCTAAGTCACCATAAATAGATAAGGCTAATGAACGTGGGATCGGCGTCGCAGACATCATTAATAAGTCTGTTGATTTTCCTTTATCAAACAAGGCTAATCTCTGGTTCACACCGAAGCGATGTTGCTCATCGATAACCGCAAGGCCTAACGAAGAATATTGAATCGATTTAGTGAATAAAGCATGGGTGCCGATGATGATATCGATATCCCCTTCATATAAATCTTCATAGATTCTTTTCTTCTCCATCGCGGGAGTAGAACCTAATAGCAAAGCAATCTTCACTTTTGTGTTCTCAAATAGTTTTTTCGCATTTTGATAATGTTGTCTCGCTAACGCTTCAGTAGGAGCCAACAATGCACCTTGGTCGCCACGGATATAATTCGCATATAAACAGATGAACGCTACTAATGTTTTACCGGTTCCGACATCACCTTGTAATAAGCGATACATCAACGCAGATTGGTTCATATCTTCGATAATCTCATCACATGCTTTCTTTTGATCTTCAGTTAAGGTGAAAGGGAGATTCTTTAAGAAAGGTTCACATAAAGATAGATCAATCGGTTCTTTTTTAATCTTACTCAAAGACTTATTATTCTTTCTGATGATTTGGTTCTTTAAAGAGAATAATAAAGCTTCTTCATATTTTAAATGACGATAAGATTGTCTAATATCTTCCTGATTTCTTGGGAAATGGACTTTATTAATCGCTTCTTCCTTGTTAATAAGCTTATATTTGTTTTGATAAGAATAAGGAATGAGAGAATAGATATGTCCTTCTAATTCTTTTAATCCTTTCTTCACGAGTCTCACGAATGAAGCGTTGTCTAATGAAGATGGGAGAGTATATATCGGTTTATATCGGTCATTCTTATCGAGTTCCCCTTTATAGCAGTGAATCATGTTCACCTGGTTCTTCTTACGGTCATAAACACCATTGATGGTGATAT
>JAFZVO010000025.1 GCA_017617775.1 Bacilli bacterium
AAAAACGCTTATAAACGGGCGTTAGAAAGCGATTTAAAGAATAAGGCGACAACTATTGGGGTCCACCGCGAAGACTTCTCCATCAACCTAAATGGGCGCGAAATTGGCACATTTGGATCACAAGGAGAGAACCGTTTAGTGGCACTAGCCTTAAAACTCACCCCCTATTTCCTAATCGAGGATGAGGATAAAAAACCAATAGTGGTGTTGGATGATGTGATGAGTGAATTGGATTCCACGCATCAAAAACACTTATTAGAATTCATTCAAAAGTTTGATCAAGTATTTATTACTTCCACCAAACTTATCGGCGATAACTTGACTAGTTATCCCATTAAATAAAGGAGGTCTTCATATGGAAGATGAGAAAAAAGAAGTAGTAGAAACTGCTCCTGCCCAACCTCAACCCGAAGTGGAAGTCACAGAGTTCCACAAACACGAAGAGGAATTAGAGAGAGCGGATGCGGCCTATACTGCTACTAACATTCAAGTTTTAGAGGGACTTGAAGCCGTTAGAAAAAGACCTGGTATGTATATCGGTACGACAAGTGCCGCTGGATTACATCACCTTGTATGGGAAATCGTTGATAATGCGATCGATGAAGCGTTAGCCGGTTACTGTACAGAAGTTCATGTCACTATCAATAAAGGTGACACTATCACTGTCACTGATAATGGACGTGGTATCCCTGTGGATATCGTCGCCAAATCAGGTTTATCAGGTGTTGAGACTGTTTATACAATCTTACACGCCGGCGGTAAATTCGGTGAAGGTGGTGGATACAAAGTATCTGGTGGTCTACACGGTGTTGGTGCCTCTGTTGTTAATGCCTTATCTGAATGGCTTGATGTTGAAGTCCATAAAGATGGTGGTATTTACTACATGCGTTTTGAAAATGGTGGACATCCAGTCGACCGCTTAAAGAAAGTTGGTACTTGCTCTGATACAGGTACAATCGTCACTTTCAAACCAGACCCAACTATCTTTTTAGATACGACTGTTTTTGATTATAGTATTGTGAGAGATAGATTAAGACAAGTCGCATATTTAAATAGAGGTATTAAAATCATTGTCTCTGATGATCGTGGAGAAACTCCAATTAAAGAAGAATACTGTTATAAAGGTGGAATTATTGAATACGTTCAATATATCAACCATAATAAAACACCTCTATTTCCAGAAGTCATCTACTGCGAAGGCAGTGAAGACACTGATATCGGTAATGGTAAGATGGCGAGAGTCTATGCGGAAGTCGCTATTCAATATAATGATGGTTATTCCGCAGCGGTTTATTCCTTCTGTAACAACGTCCATACTCACGAAGGTGGTATGCACGAATCCGGTTTCCAATTAGCGATCGGCCGTGTCATCAATAACTATGCGAGAGATAACAAGTTGTTAAAAGATAATGAAGATAACCTCACATACGATGATATCAAAGAAGGTTTAACAGCGATTATTTCTGTCAAACACCCAAATCCACAATTCGAAGGACAAACCAAAACCAAATTAGGTAACTCTGAGGTGAGAAAGATCCTCTCTTCCATCGTTGGAGACCAACTCAATAGATTTTTATTAGAAAACCCAAAATTAGCCAGAATTATGATCGATAAGATTATTATGGCGGCTAATGCGCGTTTAGCGGCGAGAAAGGCTCGTGAATCCGTTAGAAAAGGCGCTCTCGAACTCACTACTCTTCCAGGTAAGTTAGCAGACTGCTCTTCTAAAGATCCAACCAAATGCGAATTATACATCGTTGAGGGTAATTCCGCTGGCGGTTCCGCCAAGGAAGGTAGAGATAGAACTTGTCAAGCTATCTTACCACTTCGTGGTAAAATCCTTAACGTTGAAAAAGCACAAGCAAAACGAATCTTCGCTAATGCGGAGATTGGTAATATGATTACTGCCGTCGGTGGTGGTATCGATCCTGAATTTGATGTCAGTAAGATCAGATATCATAAGATCGTCATCATGACTGATGCTGATGTTGATGGTAGTCATATTCGTATCTTGTTATTAACATTCTTCTATAGATTCATGAGACCACTCATTGAACAAGGTTATATCTATATCGCTCAACCTCCTCTATATAAGGTTGAATACCATGGTAAGAACTACTATGCCTATAACGATGGCCAATTAGAAGAAATCAAAAACAAACTCAATCTCAAACCTGGATATCCATTCCAGAGATACAAAGGTCTTGGTGAAATGAACCCAGAACAACTTTGGGAAACCACTATGGATCCAAAAGTGAGAAAAATGTTAAAGGTTACTTTAGACGACGCGATTGCTGCGGAGCAAATCTTCACCGATTTAATGGGTGACAATGTCGATCCACGTAAAGATTTCATTCGTGACAACGCGCAGTTCGTCAAGAACCTAGATATTTAATAGGAGGTAAAAACTATGTTTTTAGATGATGAAGAGAAATTAGAAAATAACGAAAACACATCTGAAGAAGAACCTGCTAACGAAGCTGCTGAGCAGGAACTCCAAGAAGGTATTGCCTCCGGACTTGAAGATGTTCAAATCGTTAAATTAGTCAAAGAAAGTTTCTTGGATTATGCGATGTCAGTCATCGTCGCAAGAGCGATCCCTGATGCGCGTGATGGTATGAAACCAGTTCACCGTAGAATTATCTACTCAATGAACGAATCTGGTAACACACCAGATAAACCCTTTAAGAAATGTGCGCGTATCGTTGGTGACGTCATGGGTAAATATCACCCACATGGTGACGCGGCTATCTACGGAACACTCGTCAGATTAGCTCAACCATTCGCGATGCGTTATACCCTCGTTGAAGGTCACGGTAACTTTGGTAGTATGGATGGAGATGAGGCTGCCGCCTACCGTTACACTGAAGCGAGATTAGAGAAATTAGCCCTCGAGTTAGTCAGAGACATCAACTGTAATACAGTTGACTTCGTTGACAACTACGATGGTGTGGACCAAGAACCAGTCGTCTTACCATGTCGTTTTCCAAACTTATTAGTGAACGGCTCAAATGGTATTGCCGTTGGTATGGCCACAAACATTCCACCTCACAATTTAACTGAAGTGATCAATGGTGTGGTCGCGATTGCCCACAACCCAGGAATCACCACTGAAGAATTGATGCAAGTGGTGAAAGGTCCAGACTTCCCTACTGGAGGTATCATCTTAGGAAGAAGTGGTATTAGAGATGCATATGAAACCGGTACTGGTTCCATCGTCATCAGAAGTAAATGCCACATTGAAGAAAGAGGCGAAAGAGGCGCGAAACAAATCATCGTCGATGAGATTCCTTATCAAGTCAATAAAGCGACTATGATTGAAAATATCGCGAACCTCGTGAGAGACAAAATCATCGACGGTATCACTGATATCAGAGATGAGACAAACAAAGAAGGTGTCCGCGTCGTCATCGAAGTGCGTAGAGATGTGATTCCTGAAGTTATCTTGAACCAACTCTATAAGATGACAAGCTTACAAGTGAGTTTTGGTATCATCATGCTCTGCTTGATCAATGGCGCGCCAGTCATTGCCCCTCTCAACAAGATGTTACAAACTTACCTCGACTTCCAAAGAGAAGTTGTGGCGAGAAGAACACAGTTCTTATTAGACAAAGATGAAGCGAGAATTCATATCGTTGTCGGTTTGATCAAATGCCATGACAACATCGATGAAATCGTCGACATCATCAAGGACAGCGCCACTCCAGAAGAAGCGATGAACCGCTTGATGGAGAAATATGGATTCACTGAACCACAAGTTCAAGCTATCTTAGGCATGACTTTGAGAAGATTAACTGGTATTGAAACTGATAAGTTAGAAGCCGAGAAGAATCAACTCGAAGCCAATATCGCAGAATATCACAGAATCCTCTCCTCACAAGAGAACATCACTGAAGTGGTTGTCAAAGAACTCAATGAGATCAAAGAGAAATTCGGCGACGAGAGAAAGACTGAAATCTCCGATATGGCCGCGACTATCGATGATGAGGATTTAATCCCAGAAGAAGAGATCGTCATTACTGTTTCTAGAAGCGGTTATGTGAAGAGATTATCTTCTGATACATTCAAAGCCCAACATAGAGGTGGTCGTGGAGTGAGAGGTATGTCCACGAATGAAAACGACGTTGTGGATAGCATCGTTTACACAAAAACCCATACAGATCTCCTCTTATTTACCGATTTTGGTAAGGTTTATCGTATCAGAGGATACCAAATTCCAGAGTTCTCTAAGAACGCGAAAGGTATCCCTGTTGTCAACTTAATCAATATCGAAAAAGGTGAAAACTTAAGAGCGATTATCGCTTGTGATGATTATCCAGAGAATGAATATTTAATGTTCTTCACCACTGAAGGTTTAATCAAGAAGACAAGCTTATCGCAATATGAAAATATTAGACAAAACGGTAAGATTGCCATCAACTTAAAAGAAGGCGACTTATTGCTCAATGTCAAACGCGTGAAAGATAACGAAATCATCGGCATTGCTGCTTCTAACGGTAAAGTCTGTAGCTTCCTCTCTGATGAAGCAAGACCAATGGGTAGAGATACTAGCGGTGTCAAAGGTATCGAACTCGACGAAGGTGATAACGCGATTGGTGTGACTACCCAAAGCGAAGGTCGCTATATCTTAGCCATCACGGATAAAGGATATGGCAAATTATCTGACGCCGATACTTATCGTAAGACAAAACGTGGTGCGAAAGGTGTGACAACCATTAAAGCCACTGATAAAGTTGGTAAACTTGTCGCCATTCGTGCTGTAGAATTAGATCAAGACCTCATGGTCATCACCACTCACGGCATCGTCATCCGTGTACCTTTGAACCAAATCCGTGTCATCGGTAGAAATTCACAAGGTGTCAAGATTATTAATCTTGAAGGAAGACAAAAAGTCGCGGCGATTGCCATCGTTCCACATGAAGATGTGGTCGAAGAAGGCGAAGGCGAAGAACCAGAAGTCGAAAACAACGAAACAGAAGAATAATTTTTATGAAAGCCCTGGTTTATTTTCAACCAAAGAAAACGAGCAACATCTTTGAAGGCGCCAGATTAAGAAAATCCATCAAAGGCGCCCTCGAGATGGTGGATGTTGAGCATACCTCAAATCTTTTAGACACGTTCAACGTGATTCATTTGATTTCACCAAACGATGAAAAGATTGTCGATGAGGCTAAAGAATATCACTGCCCAGTTGTTGCCTCCGCTCTTTATGCTGAAGACGATCCAGACGCTTCCTATATTGATGAAATTATCAACGATCGAGGAAAAGTATCAACATTAAAGCCTAAAGCTTTAAAATTCTTGAATAAAGTAGATTTGGTCTTAGTACCAAGTGAGGCTAATGTTGAATTCCTCAAAAACAATGGTGTAACGAAACCAATCAAAGTGGTGAGACCAGGCGTCAATATGTCACGTTTTGATTTCTCAAGAGAGGACGAAAAAGAAATCTTCTTTAGATATTTTAGAGAAGACCATAACAAGAAACTCGTCTTCGCTGTCGGTGAATATGATCCAAATATG
>JAFZVO010000026.1 GCA_017617775.1 Bacilli bacterium
CCAAGGCCAATGAACACAAGACTATTGGTCACCGTCAACCATACACTTGCTTAGTCATCGAAAGCATTAACGGTTAATCAAATGATTAAAGTTACTGTACTTCGTCAGGATAATCTCATCAAATCCATCGAGATTAACGGACATGCTGGAAGCGGTCCAAAAGGCCATGATCTAGTATGTGCGGCAGTCAGTGCAATCATCACTGGTGGAGCGAACGCTCTATCAAACAAGAACAATTACAAGATTGTACTTGAAAGCGGTCATGCACTCATCGCGATGAAAGAGAATGATGAAGATGGTAACAAAGTATTATCCACTGTCTGGGTTCAGCTCAAAACAGTGGAAGAATCCTATTCTCAATTCATTAGAATTGATGATAAGGACAATTAAGAAAGGAAGATAAAAGTTATGATGATGTATAAATTAGACTTACAACTCTTTGCTTCTAAAAAAGGTGTCGGTTCCACAAAGAACGGTCGTGACTCTGCTGGTCGTAGACTTGGCGCGAAAGTGGCTGATGGTCAATGGTGCCATGCTGGTAGCATTATCTATCGTCAAAGAGGAACAAAAATCTACCCAGGTGAAAATACCAAAAAGGGTGGCGATGATACCATCTTCGCAACAGCCTCTGGAGTAGTGAAATACGAAAGACTCGGCAGAAGCAAAACTTCAGTGAGAGTTGTTCCAGATCAACAATAATCAACAAAAATTGACCTTCGGGTCTTTTTTTGTGCCCTTAATAATATATTTATATAGTAATAGCGTGATTCTAATTGTATAATTAGAGCATGTTTATTGATCGCGCAATAATTGAAGTAAGAAGTGGCAAAGGTGGCGATGGAATGATCGCTTTTCGCCGTGAGAAATATGTCGCCAAAGGTGGTCCTGCTGGCGGTAACGGTGGTAGAGGCGGTTCTGTCATCTTAAAAGCCAATTCTCATATCAACACGCTCTTCAATTTCCGTCACTCTAAAGCTTTCATTGCTGATGAAGGTGAAAAAGGTGGTATCAAAAATCAATTCGGTAAATATGCTGAAGATATGATTGTTGAAGTTCCAGTGGGAACAGTGGTCTATCTTGAAAGCGACAAATCATTCATCGGGGATCTCAATGAAGATGGCAAAACTTTATTAGTGGCCAAAGGTGGTAGAGGGGGAAGAGGTAATACCGCTTTTAAGTCCTCCACGAATCGTTGTCCACGTATTGCGGAAAACGGAGAACCTGGTGAATCCAAACGTTTAATTCTTGAATTAAAACTCTTAGCGGATGTCGGAGTGATCGGTCTACCAAGCGTTGGAAAATCATCTTTCTTATCCGTTGTTTCTTCCGCTCGACCAGAGATCGCGGATTATCCATTTACCACGATTGTTCCTAATTTAGGTGTTGTCAGTGTTGATGGGCAATCATTTGTGATGGCGGACCTACCAGGACTCATAGAAGGAGCCCATCAAGGGAAGGGTTTAGGTTTACAGTTCCTTCGTCATATCGAACGCTGTCGTGTCTTAATCCATATCATAGATATGTCTAACAATGGTCGTGATGCTTATCAAGACTACTTAACTGTGAACAATGAGCTCAACCAATATGGTTTTGGTCTCAACAAAAGACCAGTCATCTTAGTGGCTGGCAAGATGGATGAAGAAGGCGCGGAAGATAAACTCAAAACCTTCCAGAAGAAAGTGAAAGATAAAATCTATCCATTATCCAACATCTCTGAAGAAGGGGTCAAAGAAATCCTTTATGCCTGTAAAGATTTGCTAGATGTTACGCCTAAATTCCCATTATTCGATGAGGAAGAAAAAGAGATTGATTATAAAAAATACTCCCTTGAAGAGGAGGAGAAAGAATTTGAAATCATTCGTCTCAAAGCTCATCTCTTCCAAATCACTGGTGAGAAGATTACGAAATTCTATAAGATGACCAACCTAACCACTGATGAAGGAATGATGAAGTTGATGAGCAAGCTCCGTTCTTTACGCGTCGATGATGAACTCGAAAGAATGGGTGCCCAAGACGGTGATACAGTCGTCTTAGAAGATTTTGAATTTGAATATGTGAGATAGTTATGAACCTTAAAGAATATCTTGATGTCATCGTTAAATTCTTACAAGATTATCTTAAAGATAATCATCAGGACTGTTATGTCTTAGGCATTTCTGGTGGAGTGGATTCCTCGTTAGTTGCCGCATTAGCGAAAAAAGCTGTCGGCAAAGAGAAATTATTTGCCTATGCGATGCCGATTGATTCTCTTCTCGATGATGAGAATGATGCGGTCAGATTAGCCAAGCATTTAGATATCAATTATGAAGTTATCGATTTAACAGATGCATATCATAATTTAGTAGAGAAATATGAAGCCACTGGGATCAAATTAGATCTCTCCACGAAAGGCAATCTCAAAGCGAGAATGAGAATGGCGACTCTATATGCCTTCGCGCAGAATAAACACGGATTAGTCCTAGGCACAGATAATAAAGATGAAAGATATACTGGTTATTTCACCAAATTCGGTGATGGTGGTGTCGACCTCCTTCCAATCGCTCATTTATTAAAACGAGAAGTCGTGGAAGCTTGTCTCTTATTAGATATCCCTGAAGATTTAGCCAAAAGAGTCCCATCCGCTGGATTATATCAAGGGCAAACCGATGAAAAAGAGATGGGAATTACTTATCACGATTTAGATGATTACCTTTTAGGTAAAGAAATAAATGAAGAAGCGAAAGCGAGAATTGAAAGACTCCATCGCATCTCCGCCCATAAGAGGGAAGAAATCCCGACTCCCGAGGAATATATCCGTGGATGAGAAAAAGGGAATTGATAAGGCTGTAATAGCTGCCTTATTATCGATAATCATTTGTATGATTATGATCGTATTATTTGTTAGTATATATAGGTAGGTGAGAATATGATTTGTTTTTTAAAAGGAAAAGTGTTCGATGTCATGGATAACTGCCTCCAAATCGATGTCAATGGAGTGGGCTATGAAGTATTAGTCTCGCATCCAGATGACTATGAAAAAGGCGATGATGTCTTTGTTTATACCTGCCAAATCGATCGCGAAGACGAACAATATTTAGTCGGCTTCTCCCAAAAAGAAGAACAAAATGTTTTCTTATCCTTAATTAAAGTCAAAGGCTTTGGTCCAAAAACAGCGATCAACGCTTTAAGTGCGACCACCCCAAGTTCGGTGATCAGCGCGATTGCTTCTAATAACGTCGCTTATTTGAAGACCCTTCCAGGCGTCGGTGCGAAAGCTGCTGCTCAAATCATCTTAGACTTAAAAGGCGAACTCACTGGTACAAAAGGTGACCCTGGTGTCTATGATGATGCCTATGACGCTCTTAAATCTTTAGGATTTAAAGGAACAGCGATTGACCGTGTATTAGCCCAGATCAACGAACCAAATGCGACGAGCGAAGATGTCGTCCGCATCGCTTTAGGAATGCTTAGGAAATAACTATGTCCAGATTATTAGACGCGAATGCTAATCCAAAAGAGAGCCAAGAAGAATTATCTTTAAGACCAACGAGTCTTGATCAATATGTCGGTCAAGGGGAGCTCAAAGGTAATCTCAAAGTTTTTATCGGTGCGGCCTTACATCGAGATGAACCATTAGACCATATGTTGTTCTATGGCCCACCTGGTTTAGGAAAGACAACTTTAGCCCATGTCATCGCTAATGAGATGCACGCAAATATCAAAATTGCCAGTGGCCCTTCTTTTGAAAAAGTAGGAGATTTAGCCGCTCTTCTTTCCACAGTCGAACCTGGCGACGTCATCTTCATTGATGAAATCCATAGAATGCCAAGAATCGTGGAGGAGGCTCTCTACTCTGCTATGGAAGATTTCATATTCCATGTCGTGATTAATAGAGATGTTTCTTCACGCTCTTTAGAACTCAAACTTCCACCTTTCACATTAATTGGTGCGACAACACGTGCTGGAGACTTATCCGCTCCTTTAAGAGCGAGATTTGGTTTCTCCGAAAAACTCCAATATTATACGATCGATGAGATTGAACAGATCGTGAAAAGAACTGCGAAAGTCTTCAATACGACAATTGATGAAAATGCGGCTAGAGAAATCGCTCTACGAAGTAGAGGTACTCCTAGAATCGCTAATCGACTCTTCAGAAGAGTGCGAGATTTCGCTAACTATGAACATAAAGATCACATCGATATCAACGATGCGAAGAAAGCTTTGACTGCTTTAAAAGTAGATGAGATCGGTCTTGATGATGTCGATATCAGATATTTAAGAACATTGATCGACCGTTTCCATGGTGGCCCAGTCGGACTTGAGACTTTAGCTTCAGCCATCGGTGAAGAGAGCATGAACATCGAAGATGTCTATGAGCCATATCTCTTACAGATTGGATTTATCGATCGCACTCCAAGAGGCAGAGTGGCGACACCAAAAGCTTATAAACACTTAAAAATAACCCATCAAGAGTCTTTACTTTAGTAGGTTAAGGATAACAAGAGAAATATGTGAAAAGGGAATAATTCCCTTTTTGATTTCTTAAGACAAACTGAACAAATATATTTGATATTTAATATAATTTATTATAAATTATTCATTGACGCATATGTACACGCTTACATATAAGGAGGAAACAATATGAGAAGATTATGGGCACATATCTTAATTGCATTTGCTTCTTTATTTATCATGGGAACGACATTCACTGCGATTTTTAAGAATGTCAGTTCAAATCAAGATTTCAATGATGGAAGAGAAATCGTCTTCCGTTTAACTGATAAAGAAGATGCAGATCGCGATGTTGAACCAGGGGCGAACAAAACCATCGCAGATAAGATGGCTGAACGTCTCGACAATAGTGGTATCACCGCTTATAAAATTGATATCGCTGGTGATGATATCATCAAAGTCACTTTCTCTGAAAATAACGATGTGTCCCGTAACAACCTTGTTTCCTATCTCTCATTCAACGGTTCTTTAGGCTTATCCAATATGGATGATGACGATAACTATATCCAATTAACCGGTGATGAATTCCTCCTTGAAGGTAGCAAAACTTATTTAGACAATGTGAACAATTATCCAACAGTGGTCATTCCTGTCGATACAAATAACGACAACTTCAAGTTATTACTTGAAAACACTCGTACCCAAAAAGAAAATGGGGTTGGCGAAACCAAAGAAACAGGCGAAACTGATGAAGATGGCAACGCGAAAACAGAGACGACCACATATTTATACCTTTGGTATGACTTCAATGAAGAGACTGATCGTTATTCCCGTACTGTCGAAGGTAGTGATGACTATGACGCTAACATCGCCAAGAAGATCTTGATGAAGTTCAATATTGATGATCTCTGGTACCCAGATGATGAAGAAAATAAATTAGCAGCTTTGATCAACCTCGATTCTGATGGTGACCAATCCTTAAGCTTCACGGAAGTGAGAAATGGTTATGATAACGCGCGCTTCTTCGTCAACTTACTCAATTCTGATGTTTTAGACTACGATGTGAAATACATCAATAACAGCTACGATATCATCGTTCCAGCTTGGACTGAGAACATTGTTGTCAACGGCGATCCAAACCGTAATGTCGCTTGGAGCAATACGATGATTGCAACTGTGATCGGCATTGTCGTCGTCTCCTTGCTCTTAGTTGTATTCTTCAAATTATCCGCGAGTGGAATTGTTGTTTCCTCATTATTATCAGTCTATGGAGCAATTGGCTTCTTAGTCCTTCTCGGTGCGGAATTCAATATCTCTGTCCTCGTCGGATTAATCCTTGTTGCTTTAGCAACATTAGCTTCTGGCATCATCTACGCCACTAAACTCAAAGACGAATCTTACAAAGGTCGTAGCTTAAGAAAAGCTAATACTGAAGCGGCGAAGAAGAGCTTATTACCAACAGTGGATATCAACCTTGTGATCATCCTCATCGGTGTCTTCTGTTATTTATTAGGCGGCACATTGCTCCGTTCCTTCGCCTTAGTCACTGTCTTAGGCGGCATCGTTTCAATGCTCGCGAACATCTTGCTGTTAAGAGGTATGATGTGGTTAGTGACTAACACAACAGCTTTAAATAATCGTTATTCCTTATTCGGTATCGATGAAGAAAAAGTCCCTTCTTTAGAAAAAGAAGAAAAACAATCCTACTTCTCTCCTTATCAAGATAAGGATTTAACCAAACATAAGAAACCTGTTGGCATCATCGGTCTCGTCTTATGTGTGGCTGGATTAGCAGGTCTCATCCTCAATGCGAACTTATATAAAGGCCAATATTATAAAGATAATATGGGCGCCGAGACTGCGGAAATCTATTTCTATACAAAGAATGAAGATAGCGTGATCATCACCAATAACTATGTGAAAGAAAACATATTAGGTAGAACATACTTATCTTATGAAGATCAAGATCCAGTCTGTTTAACTGACA
>JAFZVO010000027.1 GCA_017617775.1 Bacilli bacterium
TCGGAGAAGCCTCTGTCTTAGTGCTCCCTGAATATCGTCATCTCTATAAAGAGATACTCAAATATGCATATCAGTACCTTAAAGATGATGAAGGTCTAAAGATTGCAGTTCCAGATGAAGATGAATTTGAAAAGAAGATGGCGATAGAGGTGGGCTATCAAATAGTGGACCAAAGTGAAACCATCATGAGCATAGATCTAGACAAACTTTTAGTTGTTCCTTCTAGAGAAGGTATGGTTTTTGTGAACCTTGACCCGATTAAAGATTATGACGAATTATGCTATTTGTTCTGGCAAGGTTTTGACCATGGAGATGATCGGGAAGAATGTAAAAGAGAGAATCCTGAACAGGGTAGTAATAGAGTTCACTATAACCCATATTTAAGCATCACGGTGAAGATGGATGATAAATATGTCGCGCATGTCTCGTTATGGTATAGCGAGAAGACAGATTATGCCTATGTTGAACCCGTCTGCGTCATTCCTACATATCGTCATAAGGGTATTGGAAGAGCGATGATCTATGAAGCTCTTAATAGAGCGAGATCTCTTGGGGCAAAGAAAGCCTATGTCATCTCTGATATGGAATTCTATGAGAAACTAGGATTCAAGAAAGAGAAACACTACACGTTCTACCAAAAGAAGTAACACATTGTTTTATACTCGTGCGTCCGTGTACAATAAATGTGTTACATGATTGAAGTAGTAAATTTAACCAAAATATTTAAAAAACCGATTCGTGGTAAAGGTCTTATTGGCATGGTCACGACTTTGTTTTCTCGTAAATACAGCGAGATACGCGCGGTCGATGATGTTTCTTTTTCCATTCCAGAAGGTGAAATAGTCGGATATATCGGTTCTAATGGTGCGGGCAAATCTACGACCATTAAGATGATGTGTGGCATTCTCACCCCGACATCTGGGAAAGTGCTAATCGATGACAAAGAACCATATCTCAAACGAAGATTGGTAGCGAAACAAATCGGGGTTGTTTTTGGCCAGAAGACCCAGCTCTGGTGGGATATCCCTTTAGTTGAATCTTTTAAAGTTCTTAAAGAGATATATCAAGTGAGTGACGAGGATTATACCTCACGTATGGAATTCCTCTCTTCGGTCCTCGGTATTGATGAGTTTTTAAACCAACCTGTCAGAACCCTTTCATTAGGCCAGAGAATGAGGGCGGATCTCGCTGCCTCAATGTTGCATAATCCAAAAATCTTATTCTTAGATGAACCAACAATCGGTATGGATGTTCTCGTCAAAGAGAAGATTCGTCAAGCCATTCACGCCTTAAATAAAAAGTACCATACCACAGTTGTCCTCACGACCCATGATATGGCGGATATTGAGAATCTCTGTTCCCGTATTATTATGCTAGAAAAAGGAAAGATTATTTATGATGGTTCTCTTTCTGAAATCAAACACCGTTTTGGTAACGTAAAGACGTTAACTTTAGTCGTTCCTCCTTCTGTTAATCCGAGTGAAGTTGAACCACTTTCTAAAGATGTGGAAGTCATCGTGGATGAGGAAGGAAAAGTCATCCTCCGTTTCGATCCAAATCACGTCAAATTAGAAGATGTTGTGCAGCACGCTTTCTCGAAATATCATGCGATTGACATGAGAATTGCAGATATTTCCATTGAAGATATCGTCAAACAAATCCTTGCTCATCAAGAAGGTGAACGTCATGCTCATAAAAAAGTATAAGCCATTTTTCCGCGCGGCATCGATGGATACGATGGCTTATCGATTCAATATTTTAATGTGGGCGATTGTCACTGTTTTTGAGATTGCGGTTGTCGTCTTCCTCTGGCTCGCTGTCTATAGCAGTAGTGAAGGGGGAATCGACTCTGTCATCAACGGTTTTTCCTATAAAGAAATGATTGTTTATGTGGTCTTCACAACGATATTTGGCTTCGTGACTTTTGGCAGTGACACATTATGGTATATCAATAACGACATCAAGAAAGGAACAATTGGCAATTATGTGATCAAACCAATTTCCTATCGTGGAAAGTTCGTCGCTTCTAATCTTGGAAATTTTGTCACCATTACCGCGCTATTTGGAATCCCGCTTTACGCGATTGCAATCAGTGTATTTGCCAGCATTGGTTTCTTACCAATCAATTCAGCCTGGGACTTCATCGCCCATCTTCTCTTATTTATGGTTGCTAGTCTATTAGCCTGTCTTCTCAACGACACGATTGGCTATATATTTGGTATTCTATGTTTCTATACTTCTTCGGGTTGGGGTCTCAACTCCTTCAAGACGACATTGATTTCATTCCTCTCTGGGGCGTTATTACCTTTAGCCTTCTTTCCAAGCGGATTTAGAGAAGTGGTGACTTATATGCCCTTTGCGGGGATGAGTCAAAACCCAATCTTAATCTTGATGATGAAATATGATTATTTAGAATGTGCGAAAGTAATCGGTATCTCTTTAGGTTGGCTCATCATTCTCGAATTAGGGGCGAAATTATTATTCCATCACGCGATTAAAAAGGTGACGGTGCACGGAGGATAGTATGTATTATATAAAACTATACTTCACCTGTATCAAACGCAGCATGATGTCTCGTCTTGAATATAAGAAAGACACGATTATTTCTTTATTCTCTTTTCTAATTTCTAATGCCTGCTCTTTATGTGCGATTTATTTCATTTTACAAGCGATACCTTCTTTAAAAGGTTATTCCCTTGTGGAAGTTGGGTTCTTTTATGGTTTCTCGATGATTCCGATTGCTCTAGACCACCTATTCAGCGATGAGTTCTGGCTTGTTGCCTATCGAAGAGTGCAGCAAGGCGATATGGATATGCATTTCCTCCGTCCGGTTCCAGTCATGTTTCAAATGTTTGCCGAGACATTCCAACCAGAAGGGTTTGGGGAGATGATTCTCGGTGTGGCGATGATCATTGTGTGCGGTATCAATTTAGAAGTGAATGTCACCTTTGGGGCAGTATTTGTCCTCATCATCGGCGCGATTTTTGGTGCGATTATTATCACCTCATTTAAAATTGCTTTCTCCGCGTTAGCGTTTATCTTCAAAAGAAGTGGACCGTTACTTCAAATCATCTATGGCTTCACCAATTATGCGAAATATCCTCTGGCGATTTATCCACAGTTTATCCGCATCATTTTAATCTTTGTTTTACCATTTGGTTTATTTGTTTCTCTACCAATCGATACGTTGTTATACGGCACTTATAATCCATATCTTTTATCTTTGGGGATTGTGGGTGCCTCTATCATATTCTTCGCATTAGCGACATTGATTTGGACGCGTTGTGAAAAGTATTATGAATCAACGGGTTCGTAATAGAGTAATTATCTTTTTCATATCTATCTTATAAATAGATAATGGTTTTGTTATAAAATAAAGGCATGAGAAGACAGCATTTTGAATGGACGTTTGTCGTCGGTGGGCTTGTCTGCACCATCTATGGTTTATTTACCCTTGTTTATCATCTGAACCATGGGAATGGTTTAAAAGTCCACGCGTTGATCCTTCTCATTTTAGGTGTCACCGCATTGACTATTTATCTTGTTCTCGCGCTTATGACCCTCGTTCAAAGAAAGAAGACACAACAAAATCAGCCCGTTGAACCACCAGTCGTGGAACAACCCATTGAAGAAATAAAAGAAGAAAAAGTAGAAGAGCCGGCAGAAGGATTCCAAGTTAAAAAAGAATCTGGACCAAAACCTCTTCCAAAGAAAAGAGATTATGAATATGTCCGTGAGACACGTCGATCAGGACCTTCTTATACAGACACATATGTAAAGAAGGTTGGTTATGGACCAGTATTAAGATTCTTTGGTAATCAAATATTGGATATGCGTACTAACACCTATTATCGTTTCCAAGATAATTATGTATATGTTGATGGTGGTGGAGTCGCTTACGAAATATCTAACAGAAGAATTAGAAGTGCGTTCGGTGGTTATCTATATGAACTATCCGGTAGCAACATCAATAAAACATATGGAGGGTTCTTTGCCTCCGTCAGCGGTAACTATATCAGCAAATTCGATAACTCTGAAAGATATGAGACCGGTGACTCATTAACATCATCACAGCTACTAATGGCTGCAGTTCTATTATTTGGAGAATAACATCGTTCCCTTATTGATATCAAAATCAAAGGAATGATGTTTTTTATTTATATCGTATTCGATATGAAGAATATCATTATTTAATGTATATCCTTTATTATCGGCGTTTCTGAAAATATCTAAACAATTCTCCAATATTTTCTTCTGTTCTTCGTTATATGTGGCGATGTTGTCGCTGCACATTAGTAGGTCGCCAAACAACGCGTTGATGGTGGTGACACTTCTTCTTTGCTCTAATGATAATGAGGTATTGTTATCTCTTAAAAGGAAGACGTCTGGATCGTTGCCGAATAGTCTTTGAGACATAAAGGAACGATAGACTGTATTCTGTAATGTATTCTTCGTGGAAGGATATTCATAACAAGGTTTGATTTTAGAATAGGAGCCTCCCTCATAATCGAGAGTGAGATCCATACCGACACGGATATAATCAAAATAGTTAATCGAGCTAGAAGGGATCGCTCCACAGCCGAGGATGAGCTTATCACCTAAGACATCTCTTAATAGTTGATATCCCTTTTGAGTGATCATCGCACGGGAACAATTATATTTACCAAGGTTGATCGCATATAAGAAATCGAGTTTGAAGAAATCAAAGCCCATCTCTAAATAATGCTTCAAGCAAGTTGTGATATATTTCACTGTCTCTTCGTTTTCAATGTCTAAGGAATATTGTCCAGACCAACCGACACCAGATCTAATTGGTTTACCTTTTTTATCTTTCTTGAATAGCTCTGGTCTTTCTTTAAATAGCTTAGACTCCGGTTCAGCGATGAAAGGCGCGAGCCATAATCCCGCTTTAAAACCTCTTTCGTGAATCTTCTTGACGATCGGTTCTAATCCATTTGGGAACTTCTTTGGATCAACATCAAGCCAGTCTCCGACATACATCTCGTATCCATCATCGATTTGGAATAACTGAAAACGAGAATCTAAAGCTTCTAAATCTCTTAAGATGATTTCTTCGTTGATGTTTTGATAATAGTTATACCAAGACGTATATCCTAAAATCTTATCTTTATTTAATTGAGGATATCTCTTCTCAAAATAGGCTTGTCCCTTTTCATAAGAGCCATATTTTACATAATCAAAAACAATGAATTCTTGTCCTGCTTTTAGAGACATATTCTCCACATCGGAATAAAGTCTTACCAGGTTCTTCTTCTTATTTAATTCAATGATGAGATAAGCGTTACGATAGTTATTAGAAATGATATATAAAGGATTATTTCCTTTCACATTGAAGAAATCATATCCATGAACGCAGTTTCTTCTATATTTATGGAAGGAATAATCACCGTATGTATCCGCGGGGATGAGCTTATATAAGAGCTTCGTATATTTCTTATAGATATTCATCTCTTTATATCTGTTATCCGCGAGTTTAGTGGCTGTCCAGGCGGAATATCCATTTAAGAAAGCTTGATCTCCATCTTTGAATTCATATGATTCTTCAATGATTGCTTTTGATAAGACGATATCCTTCTTTGCGATGACTTTGATAATATGTTGCTCTTGGTTTTCTTCATTGACAAAAGAGACATCTTCATTATCAGATGATGTTGTTTTCTTGTTTTGACCTAAAAGATAGACTAGTTTCATAAATATTTGTTATCATTCCTTCTCTATAATTATAGAATAATTGTATGGAAATTAAGACCTTAAGAATCACCCTTGCATGTGCGTTCTCCGCCCTCATTCTTCTTTCCGCTGGACTTGGTTTTACCAGCGCGTTGAAGCAGAATAGCAACAATGCCGATTATTCCGCGTGGATGAAGAAATTAGATGATTCCACTTCTTTAAGAAATATCAATATGCCCGGAAGTCACGATACGATGGCGTTATATTCCATCGGTGATCTCGCTGGTCAATGTCAGAGTCTATCTTTAGAAGATCAACTCAATCTAGGGGTGAGATTCCTCGACATCAGATTAAAGGAAGATAAGAACCAATTAAAAGCGGTTCATGGCTTCATCGACCAACGCGCATCATTTGAATATATCACTGATGTAGTTGAGAAATTTATCAAAGATAACCCAAGTGAGATGATCATCATGTCGGTTAAAGAAGAAGCCGATCCTTCTAATAGTGATATCTCCTTTGAAGAATCATTGAAAACATATCTTAATAACGATATTTATTATTTGAATAATGAATTACCAAATACATTAGGAGAGGCGAGAGGAAAAGTATTATTACTTTCTCGATATAGCAACTCTTCTATTGGCATCCCGGCATATACAGGATGGGAAGATTCCTGTTCCTTTACTTTACCAAATGATATCTATGTTCAAGACACATATAAGATTACTTCCAAAGAGCAGAAGCAAGATGAAGTAGTGAAGTGTTTCAATGAGTCAGGACACGCGTTAAAGATCAACTTCTTAAGCGCATATCGTACGAATGGATTCCCGCCGAGTTACGCGCCTTCTGCCGCGAATAATATCAACCCATGGATCAATGAAGAAATATCTAAATATAACGATAGAGGTATCGTTCTCTATGACTTTGTCACAGAAAGCAATATGCAAGCTTTCTTTAAGGGGGTCTTATGAAAGTCCTAGAAAGAATCCTTGTCTATATCGGCTTAGCGTTAGCCTCAATTGTCGGCACGCTTTTCCTATTCGTGGAATGGCGAAGCTTATTTGCGGGTGATTTCCTCTTATTCAACA
>JAFZVO010000028.1 GCA_017617775.1 Bacilli bacterium
TTCTTCGCCTGGGTCATCCGCATCGGTATCAAACTCTTGAAGAAGCTCGATCCAAAGACTGCCAACACATTGATCATGGGTGTCTACCATCAACCGATGAGGGGTCTCTCTCGTATGACAGGTGGCGCGGTCCACTGGGAACAACTCGATGGTCTCATCATGATGTTTAACGGCAAATTCTTCAAAGGATTACATACATTCCGCAAAGAAGGAAAAAGATTGAAAAAAGAAGCAAAACAAGCCGAAAAGGCTGCAAAACAAGCATAATTTGAAAGGAGAATGATTTCATGGAAAAAGCACAGAAGCGTAGTTTCTTTGAAAGCAAATTGATGCGCACAAAGATCAAAAGCCAAAATGTTTCCTTATTTCCAGAAGCCGGACTTGGCTATCTATTAGGACCAATCCTCGCCTTATTATCTAATGGCGTGATCAACATCTGGTTAATTCAATACTGGGATAAAGTATTAGGCTTAGGATCATGGGCTCCATTATTTGAAACCCTATTACCAATCATCTCGTCTATCGTCATCGTCATCGGTAATTTATTCGTCGGACGATTGATGGAGAGAAAACCATCCTTAGCTGGTAAAGCGAGACCTTTAATTCTATTAGGTATGCCTGCCGTTGCGGTAGCGTTACTCGCCTTATTCTTAGTTCCGTTCCCAACGGCGGCTCAAGAAGAAACAGTGATCGCTGGCCTCATCTCTGGTAACGTCTCTACTGAAGGTGGTTTATTAGCCTCAATTATCATCGCGGTTGGTTATAACTTATATTATGCGATTGCTTGGCCAATCTATTTCACATCACATTCCGCTTTAGTGAACTTATCCACTCGTGATAGCGGTAAACGTGGTTTATTATCCACTGCGGTCATGGCCGCCCAATTAGCGGCAGCCGGCGTCTCTGGTATGTTCGGCGGATTATTGATTGACTTATTAGGATTATTACCTGTCTATACTTATTCTGATGCTTATATCGCCGCGAACAACTTAGGTGATATCACATTCACCAACGATTTCAATGAAGTCGCCGGTTTAACACAAGGCACTGATTACACAATCACAATCAGCCGTCAACAAGCCAACGAGAAATGGACTATCTTAATGATCGTCATGATCGTCGCCTTAATCGTCGGTTGTATCTTAGAATATTTCTTCACTCGTGAAAGAATCACTGAAGAAACAGTGAAACTCAATGAAAAAGCGGAAGCCAGCGGTGAGAATAAGAAAGAACCAAAGAAAGTTTCCATGAAACAACAATTCGCCATCTGTGCGAAAGATAAATACTGGTGGTTCATCATGATCTTCTGGTTCCTCTATCAATTCGGCGGACAGATGAAGAACAATGCGATGTCATTCTATTCCCAAGCTTTGACTGGTGGAAACTCCGTCTCCTCACTGATCAATACAGTGGGTGCAATTCCAACAGCCTTAGGTATGGCTCTCGTCTGGCCTCTCGCCAATAAATTCACCAAAGCGAAAACTATTTCTTTAGGTGGTGTCGTCGCCGCTTTAGCGGCTGCTGCAGGATTCACTGCTCTCGCCTTTGTCGGCAACACTGCTGCTGTTGCGGGTATTTCTGTCGCTTCCTTCTGTATCAAAGCCTTAGGCACAGCTCCAGCGATGTATATCTCCTTAGCTTTAATGGCGAACGTCTTAGATCACCAAGAAGCGGTCCACGGTGTTCGTACTGATGGATTATCGATGGCGATCTATGGTTCCTTAATCGTCGCTTCTGCGGGTATCTGTAACGGTATCATCGTCGGCCTTAACGCCGCCTTCCCGAACGATAGAGCGTTCCTCCATACATTCCTCGCTTACGGCGTGGAAGGTATCTGCTATCTCATTATCGCGATTATGTTCTTGTTCATGGGCGTTGAGAAATTCACTAAACTCGATGGACAAGCGATCATCGCTGACCAAAAGAAGAGATGTGACAATCTCGGTATCGAATATGTCGCTCCTGATGTGAGAATGAAACTCGAAGAGGAAGAAGCGAAGAAAGAAACTGAGAAAGAAAGAATCGCTAAGCTCAAAGAGAAATGCGAAAAACAAGGCTTAGACTTCACTGTAGAAGAACAGAAATATCAAAACGCTCTCGCGGAAAAACAAGCAGCCGCGGATGCGAAAAAGAAAGAGGCGGAAGAGAAGAAAGCCGCCAAAGAAGCCGAAGCGAAAGCGAAATATGACGCTTTATCTCCTGAAGAGAAACAAGCTTTAGAAGAGAAGAAAGCCGCGAAAGATGCCAAACAAGCGAAACGCGACGCGGAGGTCGAAAAAGAATTTGAAGCCTTACGCGATGCGGCAGCTTCTCAAAGAGAACAAGTCCTTCAAGCGTGAACTCACTCGGCAATTGAATAACCGAGGATTCCCGTTCGGCGTCCTAATTATCTATAATAATTAACCCCTAGTATGATAAAATATCTATACAGGGGTTTTTGTTTACCAATGAAAAAGAAATATGATTATTTGATTGTCGGGTCTGGTCTATATGGATCAATCTGCGCTTATGAACTCCATAAAAGAGGATATAAATGCCTGGTCATAGATAAAAGAGACCATATTGGAGGCAATATCTACACGAAGAATGTGGAAGGTATCAATGTCCACGTCTATGGAGCGCATATTTTCCATACCTCCAATGAAGAAGTTTGGAAATATATCCAGCAGTTCGCTTCGTTCAATAACTTCATCAACTCCCCGATCGCTATCTACCAAGGAAAGAAATATAATCTCCCTTTTAATATGAACACATTCGTGGAGATCTGGCCTGATGTCTTCACTCCTGAAGATGCGAGAGAAAAGATAGAAGAAGAAAAGAAAGAATATCATATCGATGAACCGAAGAATCTTGAAGAACAGGCGATCAATCTCGTTGGCAAAACCATCTATGAGAGATTAATTAAAGGATACACCGCGAAACAATGGGGAAGACCGTGCACAGAGCTTCCTCCATTCATCATTAAAAGAATTCCAGTTCGATTTGAATATAATAACAACTATTTTAACGATATCTATCAAGGTATACCTATCGGAGGATATACCTCAATCATCAGAAAGATGTTAGAAGATATCGATGTCGAATTAAACTGCGATTTCTTCAAGAAAAGAGAGGAATTAGAATCTCTCGCGGATAAAATCATCTATACTGGTCCAATCGATCAATATTTTGATTATAAATATGGACCATTAGAATATCGCACGGTGAGATTTGAAACTGAGATATTAAATACCCCTGATTATCAGGGAAATGCAGTTGTGAACTACACTGAATATGAAGTTCCATACACTCGTATCATCGAACATAAGCATTTTGAATTCAATACAGCCTCTTTAAGGACCGTAATCAGCAAAGAGTATTCCTCATCCTGGAAACTCGGAGACGAGCCTTATTACCCCGTTAACGACGATAAAAACAATGAATTATATCAACGATATAAGTTAGAAGCGGATAAACTAAATAACGTTCACTTCGGAGGAAGGCTCGGACAGTATAAATATTACGATATGGATAAGGTGATATTAGAAGCCTTAGAATATCTTAAAACCATATAGAAAAGGTGGCACTTAAGCCACCTTATTTCTTTTTCTCACTGATTTTCGTGATATAAGATTGTGAACTCACCCGGCAATTGAATAACCGGGCATCTGGGTTATGAGCTGGTTGAGTAACTCTTCCAATTCATATCCATCTGGGTAGTTCCTACCTGATATCCCTACATTACCAGCTTTGCCATTCCAATTGATGTAATCTTCATTTAAAAACTGATCTGTTACAGGAATATATTCTCTTCTTGGATTAGATAATCCTTGTAGAGGTATTGGAAAATAAGTATGCACCTCTTGTCGATATAATCTCATGATATTAAATGCCCCGACTGCATCGGCATTATAGATATCATTCCCATCTTTAAATAAACCGCGATGTTTTCTTTGACACTTGTTGTAATAATCTTTTGATACTCTTAAGGCTTTAGGAGATACTCCAGAGGAATATGACTCATTTTGTTTGATGAGTTCAATTCCTTCTAGTTTTAATTTATAAGAAAGCATTTCATATATACGAGAAAAGCATATAGAACGGATATTTTGGTTATATCGATGTTTCTCTTTATTATTGATGAACTCTTTCTTGCTAGTAAGCATTCCTGATAGGTCTCCTATTATCACTTTAGAGATATCGTGAGTAATACAATAATCAATGATGTATTTGCTCACTCGATGGAGAACGAGATTAATCCTTTTGTTTTTAAGTTCATATAAATGTTTGATTCTTTTGGTTGTTTCTCCTTTCTTATGGTTTGGAAAACATTTATCGAACTTTGATTGATAACAAGCAATCGTTTTTGAGAAATAGTAACTAGTATTGAGAATAGATTGACCTGAGACAATAAAAGAGGACCCCTTATTGTCATAGACTGTTAACAGGTTATTAGTTCCAATATCAATGCTTATATAATGCTTGTTGTCATCTTTAAGAGGTTTATTGTTTTGTTCATATATCACATACACTTTGTATTTGTTCTTGTTGATATATGAAAACTCTATTTGTTTGATGATATTAAACGACTTTTTTAATTTGATATAGAAGAATTGATCAGTGATTTGATATTTATCTTTAAGATGTGTTTTTAAAGCTTTGGGAATGGACAGTCTTACTTTATTATCCATAACCTTAATGCCACCAGAAAGATATTTGATATTTGTATGACTACCATCTTTCTTATAGTAAGGTGGCTGAGGTTCTCCATCCTTTTCTTTTAAATGTTTTTGGTTCTTATTATATTCCCACTTCTCATGAAGGGTGAAATAGCTCTTCCAAGCCTCATCTAATCTTGCAAGAACTTCTTGGCTGGTTTGGCTGGGTAGAGATTTATACCAGATATTATCCTTTAATCTTTTCTTTTGATCATACCAATCTGGCATTACATCAAATCCAAGAGACTTATACTCTTTTCTTTCATAATTGCCAACATTGAATAATTTAGACGCTGCATAAGAAAGATGTCCTAAGATAACGGACAACTTTTCATCGACTCTTAATTCAAATTGGTAAGTTAGTAACATATTATCTTCCTATTAATATTATATCAAATAAGTGGAGTTTACTCCACTTAATATTTCTATTATTACAACATAATTTTATCACATATAGTGACGATTATAATCTTAACAAACAAGGCTCACTTTCATCTCGGCAGTTGAACAACCGAGGATTCCCGTTCGATGTCCTAAAGCAACATTTTTGTAAACCACATCGTGTGGCCGTCTTCTTTATAGGCGATAAACCCATTTCGATCTAATACATTCTGTGATTTGAAGTTGTTACATAACGTATCCGCGAAGACGATGGTCACTCCATTGTTTTTGCCGTACTCAAGAAGTAAAGCGAGGGCTTCGGTCATATAGCCATTCCCACGATATTTTGGATTCATCCCATATCCCACTTCTGTCGCTCCATGGTTGGGGAGTTTCTTATAATAGATTGTTCCTATCACTGTATTAGTGTCCTTCAAGACAATGAGTTGATCCACTGCAAGAGGATATTCTTCTGGATGCTCTTCTAAACGCTTTCTAATCTTACGGAGATATTCTGGATTAGGAGTGAGATATTCATCACCTTCATTAACTAATCCAAAAGCATCATAAAAAGCTTTATCAGAAATAAGTAACTTATCGATCATCTCTAAGGTGATAGGGATGAGTTTAATTCTTTTGTTTTCCGCAATTGATAACATATGATCTTTTTTCATGATATGCCAAATCACTTCTTCTTTGAAACCACATTTCTGGTATAACTTTATCGGTTGATGCTCACTATTGAGCCTCCCAGAGACAGTGACAAAATCGGCTTTATTCTTCATTAGAGAAAGAAGCTTGTTCACTAAAAATGTCCCCAATCCTTGCTTACGATATTCTTTAGATACTTCAACCCATTCAATGATTCCTTCTCTAATTTCTTTATCGACTTCTCCAACCGCAGAAGCGATGATTTTGCCATGAAAATTCACGACAGAAACCCATAAATCCTCGTCAAAACTCGGTCTTTTTTGATAATTTGCCAAATCTTCTAATGTTAATGAATCACCATAACATTCATTGATATGATTCACAAAATCGATGGTCTCGCTTCTCACGAGTTTATAGGCTTTATCTAATATAGGTGCCCCAACATTATCTAATCTATGAACCATCTTATAATAGGGTTCATCTATATAGTTTGGATAGTCTTCCTTGCGATATTGATCATCTCTAATGACGAGCATATTATCTGGGATAACAAAAGACACGCTCTTCCAATAAGGGAGAGATGATGCTTTTGAAGGTGAAGCTAAATAATCATTCTTTGTCATAATCTAAAAGAATTTTAACAGATAAACGAATATAATCTTATTTAATATTTTAACGACTATTGGCGATTAAAACTTGACCGTTTTGCCAACCCCAATCAGGACGATAGCCGACATCACCGCTTCTGATTGAGACATCTGGTTTTGGTCTTACGAAGTAGAGCAAGTTGGTGTCTTTACTCGCTTGCGCTAATGACTTGTATGTAGCGTTTCTCACGTCTTGATTATTGCCATCAGGATTACTCATATAATCATCATGAGATTCACCCCACGCCACACAGTTTTGCGCGGATAAGTCATACCAGCCAGGTTGAGCAGTTACTGCATAGAACCATGCATCGTTGAGGTATTGCTGATAGCTACGATTTGGGCCTGCGCCATTGACGATTTCGCCATATGACCAGATAGTTTTCTTATATGTGTTTTCGGCATAAGTGGAAACTGCGCCTAAAGTATTGGCCCAGAATGTTGAACCACCACCCGCGTCATTCTTTGTTTCAATATGTTTAGCCGCGTCGAAACGGAAGCCAGTCACACCGCAGTCCACTAAACTCTTTAAGAAGTTATAGACTGAATTTTGAACTGTTGTGTTAGAAGTATTCAAATCTTTTGGGAAGGCATCAGCGTGGACATAATCATATGCACTACCATTATCGTAGTCTATGCCAACATACTGACTAGGATTATGGAGAGTGTGAGATTGATCGTTGTAGATTTCTGGATTGAACTGAGCGACTTGATAATAAAGATTCTTCTTATCACCATCAGAGGCTAAATGATTAACAACGACATCGACAATGACTCTAATACCTTTTTGAGTAGCTGCCGCTGTTAGTTCTTCTAGTTCAGAAGCGCCATCACCAGTGGAGAACAAGATATTTGTTGTGCTATTACCGATACATAAACCAACTGGTTGGTAGAATCTCCACCAATTACGATGAGTATCATTGTATGATTCATGGTAATCCTTCACTGGTTGAACAGGTGAAGTCTGAATTGCTGTAAATCCTTGATCCGCAATCGCGTCAAGATTATCGACAATTGTAGAGATTGGCCAGTCAAATGCGTGGAAGATATTTTGACCTTTAGTCTTCATCGTACGAGCGCCACTCTCATACCATTGGCCAACCGTATATTTACCGCCTTCACCATTCTTAGCATCAAGATAGAAAGCGTTCTTGTTCGATGCAATAGACGTTGCGGCAATATTTACTGTTTGGTCGCTTCCATAGTTAAAAATAATATATTCATAATTTGATAATCCGGAGATTTCATATACATTTTCGCCGTATTCGTTTGTCTTGAAGAGTGACATTGCAACACCTGGCCAAGAATGATTTTCATGTCCTGCACCACCAGTTCCTTCCCAGGCATATGCATTTACACTTGCCCAGCCTTTATTGCTAGAAAAATAAAGTTTATTCGGCAATTTGTTGCTTGCTGGCTTAGGTGTTTTAGTGAATGTCGCAGTATATGTGGCATCATTGACGACAGGAGAAATACCAGGTGTCCAACCTGAAAATGTGTAGTTATATTGAGAGTCAGAAGCTTTGGTTGGAGTCGCTCCTGTATATTCAGGGGTCTCACCATAAGTCACTAAATCAGTATCTAAAGTTGTCCCATTCGCGTTTTTCCAAGTGACTGTGTATTGGACCGTTTTATCAATACTGTTATAAACAGCCTTATACGTGGCAGGTCCAGTAACAGGTTCAATCGTTTTATCCCAATGAGCAAATGTATAAGCATAATGCGCATCTTCTTCTTTTTCTGGGATGTCTTGATATTCAGGAGTTTTACCATATTCCACAGGATCCACTCTCAACACTGAATCATCATCATTTAGCCAAGTGATATCGTATTTTCTTGTCGTCGATGTAAATACTGCAGTGTATGTGGCGTTACCAGCTACTGGAACGACTTCTGGATTCCATCCTTCAAATGTATAATTGGCACCGACTGTCGATTCTTTTGTTGGATTAGTCGAACCATAGCTCGGTGTTTGGCCTAACAAATAATCATTTTCTGTTTTTAATGTGACTCCTTGATCGTCTTTCCAAATAATCGTGTATTTCTGTACAGGAGCCTCTGAGCTAGAAGATGATTCTTGGCTTGATGTCTGTTCTTCAGTAGATGAGGATTGTTCCACACTAGAAGATTGTTCTACTGAACTTGTCGTTTCAGTGCTTGATGTAGTTCCTTCCGGAGAAGATGTTTGTTGTTCTGGTTGTGATTCCACACTGTTCTCAGTAGGTGTGCTTGGTTCAGCAGGTTCTACTGAACTAGGATTTGCCGTTACAGAACATGCAGAAAGAGAGAGGGTTGCTAAAAGAGCAAAGAATAGTAAATGCTTATGTGTTTTCATACAACTATATTGTGCGCCTTATTTTGTAAAAATAGAATACTCTTATATATTTTTTGTTGTTATACTTTTTTTGATGGAAAAACAAAATAAAGCCGTATTATTAACAGGTGTCTCTGGAGGCGTGGGCTTCTCACTTGCCCAAAAATATATCAAAGAGGGATATCAAGTTTTTGGTTTGGATATCAAAGAGCCAAAGGAATCTCTTGAAGGCCTCACTTTCATCAAGACTGATATCACAAAAGAAGATGAAGTGATCAAGGCTTTTAACTTTGTTAAAGAAACTGGAACAAAACTATCTAATATCATCTCCACCGTGGGTATCTATAACCTTGATTCTCTCGTGGAGATCAGCGAGGAAGAATTCATTCGTATTTTCGATATAAATGTCTTTTCTATCTATCGCATCAATAAAACATTCCTCCCTCTATTAGAAAAGAATGGAAAGATCATCATGATCTCATCCGAATTAGCCCCATTAGATCCATTACCATTTACTGGATTATATGCGATCACAAAATCGACAATTGAGAAATATGCTTATTCTTTAAGAATGGAATTACAACTACTCGGATATCAAGTTGTCTTAATCCGTCCAGGCGCGATTGATACTGGTTTAATCGATGTCTCTCAAAAGAAGCTTGATCAATTTGTTTTTAAGACAACTCACTATCAGACCAACTCCGCTCGTTTTAAAGGTATTGTTGATTCCGTGGAAAACAAAAAGATTCCACCATCTAAGGTCGCGAATCTCATCTATAAAGTATCTCTTAAGAAGAAA
>JAFZVO010000029.1 GCA_017617775.1 Bacilli bacterium
CAGGAAGAGAGCGTTCACTAGGATAATGAGTGGTGACAATCTGAAATCTCTTCACATTCTTAATCGCACTGTCATGGCCATCATATTTGCCGTAATCCGCGTCATTAGGATCCCCGTTGAGAGTTGGCTTCATCGATTCTCCCGAGACATAGAAATTAGAATAATAGTTCGCATTAAAAATCGCTTGTGATAAAACGACGACACCGACGACTAAAAGAAGAGTCAATATCGACCATAAGAAAAACTTAGGAGATTTCTGATTTTTCACTTTCATATCTCAATTATATTTAAATATATGTAATAAAAAAAGGGTTTCATCAACCCTTTTTGTCTTACTTAAGAATTTCTTTGATACGCGCTGATTTACCGCTGCGTTGACGAATGTAAGTAATTTTGTTTCTTCTTACTTTACCTCTTCTGATCACCTCGATAGAAGCGATGGAAGGAGAGTGAACTGGGAAAGTTCTTTCAACACCGATGCCACTGGACATCTTACGAACAGTAAACGTTGCAGAAACGCCACCACCGCGACGAGAGATAACAACACCTTGGAAGTTTTGAATTCTTTGTTTGTTACCTTCGATAATTCTCACAGAAACTTTGATCTCATCACCTGAGGAGAATTCTGGAAGATCGGTGCGGAGTTGGCTCTTAGTAATTTCATCGACTAATTTTAAATTCATACTAACGCCTCCTTACAATTATTGTCTCTTGGTGTTCATTCTCATTTTGACAGCGGAGCACCCGTATCACGATTAAACGTGCTTGAATATAATACCATAGGTAAATAGATAATCAATAGCAAAAATTATTCGTTAGTGATTTTACGGTTATAACGCGAATAGATGCTTGCTGGAGTTAACCTAAAGACGAACATTATTGGAATTAAACCAATAAGGATAATGGAAAGCGAGATCGCGAGCAACGCCAATAAGACATATCCAAACGGCATCGCGATGGAATAGTTCACTAACGGAACGATATCGACGAGGAACATGCCAAAGTAAGTCACTAAACCACCGATAAATGTGTAGAGGAAAGCTAATAATCCTAATTCAAAGAGATAAATCATTCCAAGGAATGATCTTGAATAGCCTAAAGAACGATAAACCGCAATATCGCTGATTTGAGAGAGCATCGATAAGTATGTGGAGAGAATGACGAGAATCAAAGCGACACCTAAAATGACATAGGCGACAATCGTAACAGTTGATAGGATGTTATTGAAATTGCTCACTGCTTGTTCCTTTTGCAGTTCATAAGAATGAACGATTTCAATGTTAACATTGATGCCTTGTTTCGCTAACGATTCTTTCGCTACACCCATCAATTCATTATAAGCGGCAACAACCTCTTCACTACCATCAGTTTGGACATATAGGGCTCCATTAGAAGAAGCGAGGATATATTTCAATGTGTCAAAAGTCGCTTTGTTCACAATATAGTCATATGGGATATCTTTAAATGTCCCATCAACTGCAAGTAGTGATAAGATGTTCGAATATGGTTCTTCATTGATCAAACAGTGATTATATCCAATCGAAACATTCTCTAATTCTGGATAGAGGGTCTTCGCGTATTCTAAATCGATGACACGCACTTCATAATCGCGAGTTAATCTTGCAAACATCAATCCTTCATAACCATAGATTGTTGGGTTCTCTGTACGGCACACACCAGAGATGGTCACCTCATAGTTATAGAGGCTGCTCTTAAAGGTTTTGCCGACAAAATACCCGTAATTTGTGACGATATTTTGCAAAATCGACTTTTTCACGAGATTGGATAAAACATATTCATCAACCACAACTTCATAGCCATTCTTCGGCATCTCGCCGTATGAGAGGAAGCTGCTATCTAATGAATTGATGTTTTTAAAATCATGGGTTGGAATCGCAAATTGTTGATTCTTTATTTGCGAGAAACCTTCATAACGGTAATAGAGTTTGTCCGCATAATCTAAAGTGAATTCACCTGGTAAATCAGAAGTGACAATATATTGTCCGATTACCTTTGCGGCTCTATCCATATCCCAACTTCTCGTGGTTAAACTCGATGGAGTGACATTCAAATAGAGATTGCCTTGAGAGGCTGTTAAATCCTCAGATAAATCAATTTTGCTAATTGTCGCAAAACCCTCCATTAATCCCACTGTTAACACCGATAATGCTAAACAGAGGAATTTAAGAACGGTCTTTGTTTTTCTCTTTGTTTTGAAATTTGTGAAACCTTTTCTCACTATTTCTTTAAAGCCCAGTTTATTGGAACTATATGGGAGAGGTTCTAATTCATAATCAAAATCATCTTTGACGTAATCGGAGATGGATTTTCTTTTACCTTTAACGATATGGTTCTCGCTCTTGCTAGTTAAAACTGAGATTTCTTTTGATGATTCTAAGAATATCTTTCCGTCTTTAATCGCAATCTTGATATCGGTTGGATCATTCTTCTCTCCGTCAGAATATAAATCAATCGAGAAGTTATCTTCTTTGAAACTATTTTTATGTTCTAATTCATCGAGATAGATGTTCTGGTCGATAGAGAGGTGTTTCTTATCTTCTAATTTTGGTTCAAAACGTTTGACGACAACCCCTTCATCAATTTCGATGATATAGTCGGCATAATAAGAGATAATATCTCTTTCATGAGTGACGATGAAGACCGCGCATTTCTTGCTGATCTGTTTAAAGATATTCAAGACATTGAATGTGGTTATTTCATCTAAAGAGCCAGTTGGTTCATCCGCGAAGATGATGCGTGGGCTCTTCACAAGTGCACGGGCAATCGCCACTCTCTGCTGTTCACCACCAGAGAGGCTCGTGACGAGCTTATTCATATATTTGCCAATTCCTAATTGGTTCAAGACATAGTTGACGCGTTTCTTTTTCTCACTCTCACTGATATCAAATGCATCGAGAGAGACCTTGACATTTTCATAGACTGTTTCTTTTTCTAACAAGTAATAATTTTGGAAGATGAAGCCATAGTTCTTCATCCTCATCTTATCCGCGACACTCGTACGATAATGGTTGACTGTTGTTTCATCGAACTCGATAGTGCCACTCTTAAAGGAATCAAGTCCAGAAATCGCATTCACTAATGTTGTTTTACCCGCGCCTGAAGCACCGACCACCGCGATGATGCCTGTCTCTGGAATCTCTAAAGAAGTATCGTTAATCACATGGAGAGGTTTCTGTCCAAAATTATGATAATATTTATGCAAATTTTTAACTTTTAACATAACTATTTTTTACCTCCTTTCCAAAGAAAAGAAGTACGACGGATATAGGTAACCCAGACTAATATACTGACGAGGATAACCGCTCCTGCAGCAATGAGGAGATGATGGAAACGGAAATAAGTGTTGAGGTTTTGAATAAATGGTATCTGTAATGCCGCTGCTAAAGCAAAGTACAAAGCGATGCCGACAACTAGAGATAATATACACGATAACCCAATGGAGATTGCGCTGGATTTTTTAATGCAACTTGAAGACATCCCAAGGAGATATAAAGTGCGGTCTGTATTCTGTCTTTTCTTCTCGAAAAGGTAATCGAAAATAAAATAGACAAAAGATGTTAAAAACACTAATGATAATGAGACGATAAGAATTGCTGCTCTTTGACTTTGTTTTGCCTTATCATATTCTGTTGATCCTGTGCGATATGGACTCAAACAGTTGTAGCCATGGTTGTTCATATCACTGATTACTTCATCGATATAAGAATAGGCATCGATATAGATTCTTGATGTATTAGATGTGTAGTCTTTTACAAATGCCTCAAAAACATTCTTGCCGACATAGATATATTTCGCGGTGATCTCATCAGTTAACGCACTTTGATCAAAGTTCACATCAACATTGTTATCAAAAATAGAGATGCTAGATGCGGTGACGATATTGCTACCACTAAAAAGTGTCGGCCTCGTCAACGCGAAATAATATGAGAGTACAACATCGTTGTCTCCTAATGAAGGATTATATAAAGGTAGGAAAGGTATTTCTGTGCTCTCTTCAATCTTTGTTTCTTTATCCATCAATGTGAGGTTTAAAGAGAATGGGGAGTTCTTTCCGTAGAACTGCAAGAAATCAAATGCCTTTGTGAATAACGGGGAGAAATAGAGGTTATCATCGCCTCCGCGATATGTGCCGGTCACTATAAATTCATATTTAAAAGTATTGAATAACTGAATCACTGTATCGCGGAAATAGACGGTGATTTTATCGCCGACATGGTAATCATTATTCGCGATAACTTCATTATATCCAGATGGCAAAACCCCATCATTTAAATCATTTTCATCGACAAAACTCACATAATTTTTTAAATAATGGTCATTTTTTAAAGGAGTAAAAGTAATCTTTCCAGATTCACTCATCCCGCCGTGACCCGTTGAAGAAGATTCGATGACAACGTCTTTTGAATAATCTATACCTTCACGATAGTAATAATTCATCTC
>JAFZVO010000030.1 GCA_017617775.1 Bacilli bacterium
CCATGGCTTATGAGCAATACATTGAACAAACTGGCCAAATGGCGGGTGACTGTGTTGACCTCAATACTGAAAACCCAACTGTCGCTAACTACTTAGTGGAAGCCTATGCGAAATTCATCCATATGGGTGTTGATGCTTTCCGTATTGATACAGTGAAACATATCTCTCGTTTATCCTTTAATAAATATTATTTACCAGCTTTCCAAGCCATCGCGACGAAATGCGGTAATCCAAACTTCTTCATGTTCGGTGAAGTTTGCACTCGTGTCAGAGAAGTCTGGAATCATAATAACCCAGCCGACTCCGCTCCATTCTATACTTGGAAAGAGAGCAAGGATTACTCCTGGGGCAATCGTGTGACCAATGAAGCTTCCACTTTACAAAACTGGAACGACAATACTGATCCAGGTAGCCAACCAACTTCTAGCAATGCTTATTTGAACAGCGGTCTTACATACCACACTCCTGATCGTTCTAAAGCCAGTGGCATGGGTGTCATCGACTTCCCAATGCATTGGAACTTTGAAAGCGCACAAAACGCCTTCAACGTCGCCGTTGGTAACGACCAATACTACAACGATTCAACATATAATGTTGTTTATGTCGATTCCCATGACTACGGACCAGATGGTATCCAAAAGGTAAGATTCAACATGGGTACTAATGCCTGGAAAGAAAACATGTCCTTAATGTTCACATTCCGTGGCATCCCTTGTGTCTACTACGGCAGTGAAATTGAATTCCAAGCCGGTAAGACCATCGATGAAGGACCAAATATCGCATTAGCGGATTCTGGTCGTGCTTACTTTGGTGATAACATTACTGGTAATGTCAGCGTCTCCGGATTCGGTAAATATTCTGGTGCGACTGGCAAGATGGCCACTACTTTAAACAGCACTCTTTCTAAGCACTTACAAAAACTCAATCAAGCAAGATTATCCTGTATCGCTTTAAGAAGAGGCCAATACACGAATAGCAACTTCTCTGGCAATGGTATCGGATTCACAAGAAGATATACTTCTGGTGGCACTGATTCCATCGCCTGTGTTGTCATCTCTGGTAGCGGTTCCTTCAGCGGTTTACCAAATGGCACATACAAAGACCTCTACAGCGGTTCCACTTATCAAGTGAATGGAGGCACTCTCCAAGCTAACGCGACTGGTCAAGGCAATGTCGCCATCTTCGTGAAACAATAATCACAATCTCAAAAAATCACAAAAACTAGCTCATTCGGGCTAGTTTTTAAATTACTTAATAATTGATTGTAGCAATGCTTATTTGTTTCCTGCCTAGTTAGGCAACAAAAAAGGCCCGGTACAGGGTACGGGCCACAACCATCATCTTTATAATACCTTGTCCCCACTGGTATTGCAATGGAAATGAGGGACCAGTTCGGGGTTATAAATTAGGACTTCTTTACTTTACGGTAAAGGAGGAATAAGGAATTGAGAACCAAGAGAACTGTTAATCCTGTATCCGCGAGGACAGCAGCCCACATCGGAATGATCTCTGGTCTACCGAATAAGTTCGCAACGAAAGCGATGATCTCAATACCGATCTTCACCGTTAAGGCAAAGATGATATTAAACACTGCAGTATTTCTCGTCATCTTCGCAATCTTGAAGGCGTCATAGATCTTGCGTGGATTATCTGTCATCAAAACGATATCCGCATTCTCCACTGCCGTATCACTACCGATACCACCCATCGCAAAGCCGACATCCGCACCTTTAATTGAAGGCGCATCATTGATCCCATCACCGATGAAGGCGACAGTATCGCCGCTTGATTGTTCTTTATTTAAATAAGTGACCTTTTCATCTGGGAGAAGTTCAGCATAATAGGAAGAAATGCCGAGTTTTTTACAGAAAATCTCTGCATTTTCCCGTTTATCTCCGGTCAATAAGACCACATCGATATTGTTCTTGCTGAGCAAATTGACCATATCATAAGAATCATTTTTAATCTCATCAGAGAGGACGACATAACCAACATATTTACCGTTGACCGCGCAGTACGTGATAACACCATCATCGACATCATCTTTCACTTCGATATTATGTTCCGCGAAGAGTTTCTTGCTACCGGCGATAATGTGATCGCCTTTATAATCGCATTCCACACCATACCCGGCTCTTTCCACGAAGTTATCAACTTTAATCTTTTCATGATGGTTCTCAATGGATAAGCAGATGGCCTTGCCCACTGGGTGATTAGAATAGCTTTCGACGACGAATAAATAATTGAGTAATTCATCGCTGGAGATACCATAAGATTCTGATTTAGTGATTTTGAAATCACCTTTTGTTAAAGTGCCAGTTTTATCAGTGACAACTTTATCTAATTGCACTAATTCATCTAAATAGTTGCTACCTTTGATGACGATGCCGTTTTTACCCGCTAAACCGATGCCAGAGAAATAGGCAAGAGGGACGGAGATGACGATTGCGCATGGACAAGCCACAACCAACATCTTAAGAGCTAAAAGCATCCATTCATCCCAATTTGATGTCACTAAAGAACCGATGATACCGACAAGGAATGAGATGATAAACACCGTTGGAGTGTACCATTTAGCAAATTTGGTTACAAATTTGTCGGCTTTTGATTTATTCTTACGAGACTCGGTGATGAGGTTCATGATACGGCTCACTGTGGAGTTGCTATATTCTTCCGTGGCTTGAATGGTCACTGAACCTTCTTTGATTAAACAACCAGAGAAAACATGTTTGTCTTTAGAAGCGCTGATTGGAACGAATTCACCAGTCAAAGAAGAGACATCCACAAGCGCGTTACCATCAGTGACGACACCATCGATTGGGATGATCTCACCGGCAGAGGCCACTACTAAATCGCCCACTACTAATTGTTCTGGTGAGATTCTTTCCACTGTTCCATCCACAAGTTTATTCGCATATTCAACGCGTAAATCCACTGCTTCCATAACAGCTTCTTTACTCTTATTAGTCGCGATACCTTCCACCACTCGACCGATTTGGAAGAGAGTGGCGACCATCACCGACTCCATGAATTCATGGGCTTCTTTCTCGATGACCGCGATGGTAAAGGCACCAATCGTCGCAATGGAAATCAAAAGATATTCATCAATTGGGTTCTCACGGTGAACGATTCTTAATCCCACTTTAAAGAAGATGTCATAACAGATGACGAGAATCGCGGAGATATATAATCCGAAATTGACCCAGAAGAATGAATCATCGTGGAAAGCGGTAAAAGAGAGAACGACCACGAGAATGACATAGATAATTCTTCCGAGTAAAATGAAGAAATCCTTATCAAAAATGCGGAATTTATTCACTTTTTGGCCGTAGTCAGTAATCGTTAATGGATCGCTTTCCACTTCTTTGATACAAGCCTTGATGTCATCGATGCTCATCTCCTTATCGCGATAGACGATATCGAGTCGATCCATTGAAAAGTCAATCGCGGCTTTCTCAATATTCGGATGCTTGTTTAAATGGGATTCACTTTTGGCCGCACAATGCGCACAGTCAAATCCTTTAATCGTATAACTTCTTTTAATCATACAATACCCTCCATCACATGCTCATAGGTGATACGCACTATCTCTCGCACATGTTCATCTGCTAATGAATAATAGATTTTCGTGCCGTCTTTTCTCGTCTTCACAAAAGAACCATCTTTCAGGACCTTGAGCTGATGAGAGACCAGAGATTGACTCGCGCCGATTTGAGAAGCGATATCATTGACGCATTTTTCAATCTCTCTTCCGCTTTTCACCGAGTCAATTTCTTCGAGCAAAGAAAACAAGATCTTAAGACGGGTTTTATCCGCCGCAATCTTGAGAGTGTTTTCCATGTTTTCTATTGCTTTTTCGTTGACGTACATTTCTAATCTCCGAAAACATTATATGAATGTCCGTTCATATTTGCAATAGAAATGATAAAAATATTAATAATCTCGATCAACGTTGATAAAGAATGTGTAATCCTCGTTTCTTTCAAGCATAGCTTGCATGACATCTTTGGTCAGCTGATCAGTGTTATGAACATCAAAGCTGACGACGATATCAAAGTTCACAAATTTACGCGCTTCATCGATATAGAAGCCATGTAATTGGGTGATACTAGGATATTGTTTGACGACCTCTAAGGCATCACCTTTTATCTTACGGGCGATTTCACTGCTCGTGTTCTCCGCATAGATACCTGTCGTCATAATCGTGTTATATTTCGTATACATCAAATAATTGACCGCGCGTTCGATATCTTGAATCTGCTTAGCAGAGAGTTGGTCTTTGACTCCCACATGAACAGAACCGATATAACGATTATAGCCATAGTTATTTAAGATGAGGTCATAGACACCTTCGACG
>JAFZVO010000031.1 GCA_017617775.1 Bacilli bacterium
GAGAATCATCTGATCTCTGATAAAGGCGTATTGGTCGTCGAATCAGAAGGTAGTATTAACTATGATGGTTTTGCTTTTGTCAAAAGCAGAAGATATCATTATGGAAAGACATATGTGGATTTGTTAAGGAGAAACTAAAATGAAAACTGCAATCTATCCTGGCTCATTTGATCCGATCACGAACGGACATCTCGATGTCCTTAAGAGATCTTTAGAAGTCTTTGATAAAGTCATCGTTTTAGTGGCGATTAATCCTGATAAATCATCTCGTTTCTCTCCCGCTGAACGCGTCGAGATGATCAAAGAAGCTGTCAAAGACTTAAAGAATGTCGAAGTGGATTCCACGACTGGTTTAACTGTTGAATATGCGAAGAAGCACGGTGCAAAGCACCTCATCAGAGGTTTAAGAGCCGTCACTGATTTTGAATACGAATTCCAACTCGCCGTCGCTAACGAATTTGCCGATAGTGATATCGACATGGTTTTCTTCATGGCTCGTGGCGAGACCACCTATATCACTTCATCCATGATTATGGAATTAAATAAAAACGGCGTGGATGTTTCCACGCTCGTTCCTAATTCAGTTTTAAAAAGATTGAAATAATTATATTAATTATCGCTGTTGTAATCGCTCGCGAAGATTGTACCTTTCGCATGGTTCCAGCAATCGAATAATGTTCTCGCTCTACCTAAGTCAGCGCTGCCTTGAGTATCTTTGGCATCGACATTGAATAAGACTTCAGTCACTTTGAGATCGTTCTTTTGAGCAGCAGTTTCGTTATAAGATAAGTCAACATAGAATAATGTTGGAACACTCATCGCTTCTGGATCAGCTAAAGAATCGATGTTAGTGGCATAAGAAGAAGTGGAGCCACCTTTATTCGCATAATATGGAGCGAGAGTCATGGAGCTCGCGAGTTCTTCAAAGTAGACATCGTAGTTGTTGTAGAAATATTCTTGGAATAAATTCTTTTCTTCATCGTCGTCTAAAGTGTCGACGAATAAGGAATACATACGGAATGTATCACCAGTGGAGAATTCGTTCTTATTCCAGTTGTCTCTTAAGTATTTGAGACCTTTATAGGCGTCTTGGCAACCTTCACAGTCAGATTGAGTGAGCATGATGAAGAATTTTTCACCATATTCTTTCTTACCTTGTTCGAGATCAGTTTCACCGACTAAGTATTTGAATAAGCCATCGGCTTTGCTATTACCTTCTTCACAGTTATCTAAAGATAATTCATATTCACCGAAGAATGATTCAGCAGCATTGGCGGAGTCATACCAGCTTTGAACCCATTTAGTGATGTAAGGAATGGAGAAAATGATAGCGAAAATACCACCGACGATGAGTAATGGTTGAACCCATGCGGTATCTCTAATCCAACGTCCAATTCTTGCAAAGAATCTTCCTATAGCTCTTAATACGATCATTTTTGCTCCTCCTACTATTACATAGTGCTTGTTAATCTTAACACAAACAATAATTTATTTACAATAAAATTCTTGTTAGCGAATTTAATTTGCTGCTTTTTTGTGAATTTCGTCTCAAAAAGAACATTTCTTATTGTTTTTTAATAAAAACATAATAGTATTTAATCATGACTAAAATGCAGAAATATCGTCGTAAGGTTGTGAATTATTTTTATGACCATCCACGTCAAGCATTCGTTGCGACATATCTCGCTTCTTTTATTGTCGCTGCGACATCCGCGGTGATTTATGCGTTCGGATTCACGACATTCACGACAGCTGCGGATACATCTAACAATATCATTACTGGTGGCCTCAGTGGTCTCTGTCAGGTCATCATTCAGATCATCAGATTGTTCGGTGTGAAAGATATCAGTTTCTATACTTTACAATCCATCTTATACTTCGTTCTCAATATCCCATTATTCTTCTTTGCGTTCTTCAAGATCTCCAAGAGATTCGCGGTGGGTACTTTAGTGAATGTAGGTTTATCATCTCTCTTTATTCAACTCTTCTCTGGACTTGAATTTGTGCAG
This sequence comes from Bacilli bacterium, assembly GCA_017617775.1. Next base: position 2,010 of record JAFZVO010000031.1, read on the forward strand.
GCCATTCAATCCAATCCATTCGTCCAAGATTCTTTCTTAGCGAGAGCGTTGTTCGCCGGTATCTTTGTCGGTGTCTCTTCATCCCTCTGCTTCATCTTTGATCTATCTTGTGGTGGAGGAGATATCGTCAGCTATTATTTATCGATGAGAAAATCCACAGGCGCGGGTAAATATAGCATCATTATCAATGTCTCCATCCTCGCCTTATACTTCACTTTCTATATGGTTGGAAATAATGGAAATTTCACAAATATCGTTGTAATTGTCCTATTTTCTATCCTTTATCAGTTTGTTTCTGGCTTTACAATTGACCGCATCAACTTACGCAATGCGAAGATCAAAATTGAGATCATCACCACCAACTTTGATATGCCAGATGTGCTACTACAAATCTTCCCTCACTCCGCGACTTTATCCAAGGTTGAAGGCGCTTATTCTCATCAGGATAAACTCAGTATTATCATGGTCGTTTCCTCTAATGAAATGAAGAAGGTCATCAAGGTTGTGAGAAGTGTGGATAAGCATTCATTCGTCATGACATATCGCATCCATCAGGTATATGGAAACTTCTTCGTTAGACCTGTAGAATAGTAGGTTATATTTAAAACAAAGAAAAAGTTCCATTTTAAGGTGGAACATTTTTTATTACTGGCGGAGAAAAAGGGATTCGAACCCTTGCAGGACTTGCATCCTCTAGCGGTTTTCGAAACCGCCCCCTTCGACCGCTTGGGTATTTCTCCGTCCGTTATTATAACATATTTTGTGGATACGCAAACCTTATTCAGTAGATTATTGACTTTAAAAGCCAATAAAACCCATCTATAATTTAATGGTATGATCTGGTGGGATTTTTCGAATCAAGACTTCTTATACCTCTTCGTGATTATCACGACTCTTTTGGTGTTATTGATTTTCATCTATGTCTCATTTTCATTCCACAATTACACTGATAAGAGACATGATTTAGCGATTAAGAAAGCTTCCAGTGCAATCCGTATCTTCGTCATCAACTTCAAAGAAGATAAAGTGGTCTATTTCGAAAAGAACAATGTGAAGAAGAAGACGACC
>JAFZVO010000032.1 GCA_017617775.1 Bacilli bacterium
GGACTGCTAGATGATTGGATTAAAGTGATTCTCGCCGCGGCGACCGGAGTCTTCTTTCTCTCCTCGTTAACATCATTAATCAGTGTTGTGACAATGAGAAAACGAATCAAAAAGATCAAGAGAGGAACAGCGAGATAACCGCTGTTTTTATTTCTTTGAAAATAACCTACATGACCTATTATGACAGTGGTTTATCCCGTTTATGAACGTGCATATAAACATAAAATAAGCAAAAAGTATCTTGATTAGTTTAATTTGTATCATTAAAATAAGTTAGCAATATAAAACATAGGGAGGGGTTAAAATGAGAGAAAAAGTGATTTTGATTTGCTCCGAATGTTTGTCCCGAAACTATACTGCTTCCATCAATAAAGACGGCAAGAAAGTAACAGAGTTCAGGAAATATTGTAAGAAGTGTGGAAAGATGACTCCACATAAGATTAGTAAATAAAGGAGGGCTTCTTTATGGGAATGAAAAGTTTCGCAAAAGGCGTCGTTAAAGAAGGCAAACGCGTCAGATGGCCAAAGAGAGATGTATTAATTCCATCTATCGTTGTCGTCGTTGTCATCGCTGTGTTCTTCGGTTTGATTTTGTTCGCTGAAGACTGGGCGGGTAACTCATTGATCCAAATTCTTAAAGATGCATTCAATTCAACTTCAGGAGGTGCAGAATAATGCCTGATATTAAATTTACAGATTCCACGACAGATATTCGTGATGAAAGCAGTTCTAATCAAGCCCAATTAGGTGAAAAAGCTTGGTATGTGTGTAACGCCTACGCGACACACGAAAAGAAAGTTGCAGACAACCTTAAGAGACGTGTTGAGTCCATGGGACTTCAAGACTTCATCTTCCGTATCATCGTCGCTGAACAAGATGTTCCAGTGATGAAAGATGGTATGCCTACAGACAAGACGAGAAAGAAAAACCTATACCCAGGTTATATCTTCATCGAAATGATCATGACTGACTACGCATGGTATGTCGTCAGAAACACTCCAGGTGTCACTGGCTTCATCGGATCTAGTGGTAAAGGTACAAAGCCATTCCCTGTTCCAAGAGAACAGATTGAACCAGTCTTAAAACGTATGGGCATGGTTGATGAATCAATGTATGACCGCTATAACGAAGGTGATTACATCAAGGTCATCCATGGTGCGTTAGAAGGCACAGAGGGTCGTATTGTTTCGATCAATAAAGAAACAGGTGAAGTGGAAGTTGAGACAAGCTTCTTCGGTAGAACTACCAAGGCTCAAGTCGACTTCTCTGAAATCGAAAAGATCTAACAAAAAATACCAGGTGATACAATCATCTGGTTTTTTGTTTGCCCAGTATGCCCCCTTGCGGTTGGGGCGATTATAGGGTATTATGATAGTGTTGGTGGGAGCTGCTATCTCTAGCGAGCTCCTTTTTCATTCCCCAGCACCAGAAGGATGACCATAATGATCAGGGCCATCACGATGGATTGCTCCATAGGACAGACCTCCTTTCTATACCCAGACCAAGCCGCAAGGAGGTAAGAGAATCTTCCATGTTGGAAAAACCCTCCTATATATAAAGAGGGCAAAAAACTGAATTTTTTACTTTTAAAAATTTATACAGTGTCTAAAGAAATAAAAGTAAATTATTAATAATTTATATCAAATAAAAATGACCTTTCGCAAGGTCATATTTTTTTATTTTTGTTTTCCGTTTATCGATTCACGGAAGGCTTTTACTTCTTTGTTCGTTCCGACAACATAGATCATATCATCAGGAAGGATGGAGTCATTACCACCTGGAACAAAGCTGGAATTCTTTCTTCTGATTAAGACGATATTAACGCCGTATAAGTTCTTGGAGTTCATATCCTTTAATTGTTTTGGAACAAATCCTGGATTGACGACGATGGAGACGACAGAATATTTCTCATCGAGTTTGTAGAAGTCTTTATAGTCATCATTACCGAGACGGTTCGCAAGAGCGGCACCGGCGGCTTTTTGCGGAGTGATAACTTCGGTTGCGCCGAGTTTCTTCATAATTGGGACATAGTTATCATCATCGACACGAACAATGACGTGAGAGACACCGATGTCCTTTAAGAGGACAGTGGTTAAAACGCTGGCTTCTTGGTTGCTACCAAAAGCGACGATTGCATATTCAACATCTTTAATACCGAGTTCTCTTAAGGCTTGTTCATCTGAACTATCCGCGACATAAGATGTCGGTAAGATATTAGAAACTTTCTTAATGGCGGCTTCGTCTTTATCAATGGCGACGACATCCATTCCTAAATCGATCAATTCTTCGACGACACTGCGTCCGAACTGACCAATACCAATAACGGCAAATGATTTTGCTTTAGCCATAATAATTCCTCCTTAACCAATCAGGACTTCTTCTTCGACGTAGCGGTAATGAGTTTCCGCTTCGACATTCATATTAGAGGAGAACACTTGGAACATAGTCATCGGTCCAAGTCTTCCTATAAACATTAACACACACATAGTAATTTTGCTACTAGCACCTAGTGTCGCGGTGAGCTCCGTGGTGAAACCAGTCGTGGAGAATCCGGCGATCACTTCATAGACAACGTGCTCACCAGTCGCGAGTTCATTACCGTTTTCAAAGATGGAGATGAGCAGATATCCAAACATGACGATGAGGATCGAGGTAATGAAAACCGCCATCGCTTTGACGATCATGTTTTGGGAATAATAACGCTTGAAGGCAGAGACTTTCTTGCCTCTGATGAAACAATAGATTGTTAAAACAATGATGAAGATAGTCGTGGTCTTGACGCCACCAGCAGTACCTAAAGGTGAACCTCCGATGAACATGATGACACAGACGATGATACGACCAGCGACTGTTAATTGATATGGTTCATAGTTCATGAATCCAGCCGTTCTCGAAGATACTGTCTGGAATAAGGCTTTGAAAGGATTCATTTCCCAGTTATTGAGAACACCTTCGGTGAGGATGAGCAACAATGTGCCAGATGCGATGATGATAAAAGTCATCCATAAACACATCTTGGTAAAGGCTCTCCATTGGATTGGTCTCTTCTTGAAGGAGAACACTTCAAAGATGACGAGATA
>JAFZVO010000033.1 GCA_017617775.1 Bacilli bacterium
TGCCTACTGCAAATATTCATAAACTTGCTGATGCATCTAAAAAGAATATAAGAATACGTGATTGCTTAATCCTTTATTGTGCTTTATCAAACACCCAAAGAATATTAAACAAATTTACTAATAACAAATATAGTGATGTGCTCAACAAATTGGATGAGTATAATTTCCTTAGCGATGATTTTTCCGATTTTGAGTTTAAAAAAATCTATACTTCTTATCAGCATAAGATAAAAGTAATTGAGTATAGTGATATTACAAAAGAGAAGGCGCATGAGAACATCATTCGGATAATGAGTGAAAAAGGAATAACAAACTATCGTGTATATAAAGATTTAAAACTCAATCCTGGAAATATTAATGATTATTTAACAAACAATAATGTTAAAAAAGTTTCACTCGATACGGTGAAACGAATCTATAATTACGTTTCTTCTTTTTAAACTAAAGGAGTGATATCTAATAACGAGTCTACTATCTTATAGCAGTGTTCTTTTGCGTATTCATTCGGTGGGACAAGGTCTTTAACCATCACGGGGATAAAACCACCATTAACTGCGGCTTCAATACCATTGATAGAATCTTCTAATACCATTGTGTCTTCCGGAAGAGTGCCCAACTTCTCGGCAGTAGTGAGGAAGATAAAAGGATTTGGTTTTGTATTCTTCCCGATTTCACTGACAGTGGTGATCACATCAAATATCTGGTATGGATCAATCCCTTTATTAGAGAATATCTTCTCCATTCTCCAACGGAGATTGCTTGTCGCTAAAGCGACTTTATAATTCTTTTCTTTTAATTCTTTAATGAGTTCAAAGAAACCTTCTTTAATATCGTACTTACCTTCTTCAATTAACATAAGGTAGTAGTCGGCGATTTCTTTACGATATCTCACCGCATCTAAATCAGGGAACATTATATTGAGCTCTTCAATGATCTTTAATTCGCTTTTCCCGCATATGGTAACGCGGTAGTTTTCATCTAGTGATAAACCGTATTTCTTATTGATGGCATAAAAACCTGCTTGCCAGCAGTTTTCGGTGTTGAAAATCACCCCATCCATGTCAAAAATAACGGCTTTTTGCGGCATTATTTCTCACCTTTACATGCATTTTCAAGATTATCGCGATGCTGTTTGCCGTTGAAGTATTCATCGATTTCTAGGCCAAAAGCGATGGAATAATACATCGATTTCGCGGTGATGAAGTTACCATCTCTAACCACACCTTTTTCTCTTAAATATTTTCCTCCGATGACTTGGTCTTCAAAACCAGGATGGACTGTGAAATTCTTATCTTTGAGTAGTCCTAATCTACCAATCATGAAAGGAGCTGCGCAGATCGCGGAGACTAATTTATTATTGTTAGCAAAATAGTTGATGATGTTATTGATTTGAGGGTGATAGCACATGATTTTAAATGAACCAGGGCCACCTGGGATGACCACACCGTCATATTCTTCAAGTTTGACATTCTCGATAAGGGTTTCGACAGTGAAGGGTCTACCGAGTTTCGCATTGATCTCTCTTCTTCCCATGAGAGAGGCGCATGTCACCTCATGACCGCCGCGTGATAAGACATCTAATGTCGCAATTCCTTCCGTATCTTCAAATCCATCGACGAAGAGCATTAATAATTTAGCCATAAAACATCCTCCAACTTTATTAGGATTATTATATAATAATTTTGAGGAATAATTATGAGAAAAGATTTTGGACCACAGAGCTGGCTCTTCCCAATGCCAGTGCTAATCATCGGAACATATGATGAAAATGGGAACCCAGATGCGATGAATGCCGCCTGGGGTAGTATCTATGACTATAATCAAGTCACTGTTTCTTTAGGCAGCCATGTGACAACAGATAATATCAGAAAGAATAAAGCCTTTACTATTTCTTTTGCGACAGAAGAGACATTACAAGCTTCTGACTTTGTTGGTATCGTTTCCCAAAAGAAAGAACCAGATAAAATCAAGAAAGCAGGCCTCACCCCTATCAAAAGCAAATTTGTAAACGCGCCTTTATTTGAAGAATACCCGTTAACCATTGAATGTGAACTTGTATCTCTAGATGGAGAGATGGGTGAAGGTGGCACCTTAGTGGGCAAAATCGTCAATGTCTCCGCGGATGAGAATATCCTTACAAAAGGAAAAGTGGATATCGAGAAGCTCAATGCAATCGCCTTTGATCCATTCACGAATACTTATGTCCATTGCAACCAAATCGCCGGATTTGCCTTTAAGGATGGCATGAAATTGAAATAAGTACTAAAAGACGCCTTAATATAATTAAAAAAGCTTTAGTAAATTTTCTAAGGCTTTTTCTATATTTTTCTTATTCTATAAGAAGAGATAATTTGTTAATATGACTACACTATGGAAAAATACATTCGTATCAAAGGGGCGAGAGAGAACAACTTAAAAAGCATTGATGTCACTCTCCCCAAAAACTCATTAATCGTCTTCACTGGTCTATCAGGTTCTGGTAAATCCACTTTAGCGTTCGACACAATTTTCGCCGAAGGTCAAAGAAGATATATGGAATCACTCTCTTCATACGCGAGACAGTTTTTAGGTTCATTTGAAAAACCTGATGTCGATAGTATTGAAGGCTTGTCTCCAACTATCGCGATCGATCAGAAATCAACCTCTCATAACCCAAGAAGTACAGTGGGTACAGTTACCGAGATATATGACTACCTAAGACTTCTCTATGCGAGAATTGGGACACCATATTGTCCAGAACACAATATTCCCATCATCTCATTCTCGACATCCAATATGACGGATATCGTGATGCAATACCCAGAAGGTACGAAAGTGCAATTGCTTTCTCCTGTCGTTCATGCGGAAAAAGGAACTCATAAAGAGATATTAGATAAGATTAGAGTCTCAGGTTTCTCTCGTTTAAGAGTGGACGGTCAGTTCAAGCTGATTGAAGAAGTCGGGGAACTTGAGAAGAATAAGAAACATGATATCGATATCGTCGTTGATAGATTAGTGATCAAAGAAGGGATTAGAAGCCGTGTTTTTGAATCTATCGAAACGGTGTTAGATTGGTCGAAAGGTTTGTTAATCATCTATACCGACTTTGAAGAGAAGGTGTTAAGCGATAGACATACCTGTCCAAAATGTGGATTCTCTGTTCCGAAATTAGAACCGCGTTTATTCTCCTTTAACTCTCCATTAGGATTCTGTCCAGAATGTAACGGTTTAGGAGTGAAAAGAGAAGTAGCAGAACATCTCCTCGTTCCTAACCCAGAATTATCCATCAAAGAAGGATGTATTGAATATTATCGTCATATGGTGGGTTCCCAAAACCTCGAATGGCAAGAATTCTTACTCCTCTGTTCTTTATATAACATCCCAACTGATCAGCCATGGTCATCATTAAGCGATAAACAAAAAGAAATATTGTTAGTCGGTTCTCCGGAAGTCCATAAATATCAACTCAAATCTTCCAGCGGTAATGTGATGAATCGTCTTGGATATATTGAAGGTATCAAATCGAGAATTGAAAGATTATATAAAGATACGGGTTCGGAATGGATGAGAGATTATTATGATAAATTCCTCGTCGATCGAGTCTGCACCGCCTGTAATGGGGCGAGACTCTCAAAACAAGCCTTATCCGTGAAGATTAACGGCCTCAATATCTATGAGTTATCTTCCTTACAATTATCAAAATTACAGAATTTTATTAGGGATTTGCCAGGAAAACTATCGCAAAACCAGAATGAAATCGCGAAGATGATCCTCGATGAAGTGAGTTCTCGCGTTGAATTCTTATGCAATGTCGGACTTGATTATTTGACTCTTTCTCGTATGGCGATGACCCTTTCTGGTGGTGAATCTCAACGCATTAGATTAGCAACCCAAATCGGTAGTAAATTAACCGGTGTTTTATATGTCATGGATGAACCGAGTATTGGCTTACATCAAAAGGATGATGAGCTCTTAATCAAGACGATGAAGTCGATGCGAGATATCGGTAACACCTTAATCGTCGTCGAACATGATGAAGAGACGATTAGAAACGCTGACTATGTCGTCGACATCGGTCCAAAGGCTGGCATCCATGGTGGAGAAGTCGTCTATCAAGGTGATGTTCCAGGCTTGATGAAATGTCCAAATAGTATCACCGGCAAATATTTATCGGGCAAAGAATATATTCCGGTTCCAGAAAAAAGAAGAAAAGGTAATGGCAAGACCATCGATATTTATGGTGCTTCTATCAATAACCTCAAGAATGTTAACATCTCTTTCCCATTAGGAACCTTTACAGTGGTCTCTGGTGTCTCGGGAAGCGGCAAATCATCTTTGATCAACCAAACTTTATATCTACATATCAAGAAATACCTCTCTGATGAAGAGACATTCCCTGGACCAATCAAAGAGATCAAAGGTTTAGAGAATGTGGATAAAGTGGTTCATATCTCCCAAGAGCCAATCGGTAGAACTCCAAGAAGTAACCCCGCGACATATATCAAATTATTCGATGATATCCGTGATCTATTCGCGGAGACAGTAGAAGCCAAAGCCAGAGGTTATGATAAAGGTCGATTCTCCTTTAATGTCACCGGAGGAAGATGTGAACATTGTGAAGGTGCCGGTGTCACCCGTATCCCAATGAACTTCCTACCTGATGTCTATGTCAAATGTGAAGAATGCGATGGTAAACGATATAACGAAGAGACTCTTCAAGTCACCTATAAAGGGAAGAATATCTATGATGTTCTAGAGATGACGGTTGAAGATGCATTGCATTTCTTTGAAAATAGACCATCCATTAAAAAGAAGATTCAAGTCTTATATGATGTCGGACTTGGTTATATTAAATTAGGTCAATCTGCGACCACCCTTTCTGGTGGTGAGGCTCAAAGAGTGAAACTCGCGAATGAATTACAGAGAAGGCCAACTGGCAAAACTGTCTTCATTTTGGATGAGCCGACGACTGGATTACACACCCACGATATCAAGTGTCTATTAGAAGTGCTCAATAGACTCGTGAATAACGGAGATACAGTGATTGTTATCGAACATAATTTAGACGTCATCAAAGTCGCCGATTACATCATCGATTTAGGACCTGATGGTGGTGACCGCGGTGGTGAGATCATCGCGAAAGGCACACCGGAAGAAGTGGCGGAGTGCTCTACCAGTTATACTGGTAAATATCTAAAAAAGATACTCCAATAACAATATTCTAAACTTAATAGTCAAAGTAGATGAATTTTCATCTATTTTTTGTTATTCTTATCAAGAAAAGGATGGATTACTTTATGAAAGAAAAAGAATTATCAATCAAAACTTTAGAGGCAAACCGTAAAGCGTATTTGAAAAACGACAAATACAAAGTCTTACGTCACGCTTTATCCTCGACGACATTCAACGATGTCTTCGCTAGTAAAGATGTTCCAGAAAATAGCAACTTCACATTCTCCATTGATGTGGAGACATTACCAGCCACTAACCAAAAGAGAAGTGGTAGATGCTGGATTTTCTCTGCATCTAATGTCTTAAGAGAGATTATCGCGAAGAAGTGCAATATCAAAGGTCAATTTGAAATCAGCCAAAACTTCATCGCCTATTACGATAAGTTAGAGAAGTACAATTATTTCGCTGAAGCGATTATTGAACTCATCACCAAAGGTGCGAAACACGATGACCGTAAAGTCGAATTCCTTTTAAGAGGTGTCGGCGATGGTGGTCAATGGCAGATGTATGTCGAGCTCGTCAAGAAATATGGTATCTGTCCAAAATCTGTCTTTGGTGAAACTGCCCAGTCCAATGAGACAATGGGTTCATCTAAATTATGTAATTCCGCGTTAAGAAAATTTGCCGCGGATGCTTTTAGAGCCTATAAGACTAATAAGAAACTCGATGAGTTATATGCCTTAAAAGAAGAATATAACAAGAAGATATTCAATATCTTCACTTCCTGTTTCGGCGTGCCACCAACTGAATTTGATTTTGAATATGTTGATAAAGAGAACAATTATCACATTGAAAAAGGACTCACTCCAAAGAAATTCTTCGATAAATACATCGGTAAAGAGATTGATGAATTAGTTTCTGTGATCAATGGCCCGACTGCCGATAAGAAATATAACAAGACTTACCAAATCGAATATGTCGGTAATGTCTGGGGTGGTAAACCCGTCACTCATTTAAACGTTGACTTCGATAGATTAGAAGAGATGATCATCGCTCAACTTAAAGATGGGGAGATCGTCTGGTTCGGTTCTGATGTCGGTAAATTCGGTAACAGAGAAGCCGGTATCTGGGATATCGATAGCTTTGATTATGTCTCCGCCTTTGGCGTTGATGAAGTCTTCGATAAAGCTGATATGTTAGATTTCTATCAATCCGCGATGGGACATGCGATGTGTGTCACTGGCGTGGATCTTAAAGATGGTAAGCCTGTGAGATGGAAGATTGAAAATTCCTGGGGTGATACAAATGGCGATAAAGGCTATTACATCATGGGTGAATCATTCTTCAGAGCCTTTGTCTATCAAGCTGCGATTAAGAATAAATATTTGAATAAAGTGGAACTCAAAGCCTTAGAAGGTAAACCAACCTTATTAAATCCTTGGGATCCATTCGGCACTTTAGCGGATTAATATATGGAAGCAACTCAAATAGTCGGAATGGTCTTATTCTTCATATTCGCTGTCATCGCCGTGGGCAGTTTCGCTTTTGGAGAATATAAAGCTATTCAACTCATCAAAGATAAACGCAAAACAATCAACTTCAAGGAGTATATGAATTACATCTATATCTCCGCGATTGTTTTCACTTTCTCTTTCACCTTCATGCTATACTGCATCTTCTCATGGAATAACATCGAGCAGAGCTGGTATCGCGTGGTGAAATGTTTCTTAGGTGGATTATTGTTTGCTGGATCTCTTTCTTTCGGAACATTTACATTAACTTTATATTATTACTGCTTAAATCTTCAGGAAGATATCAAGAAGAGAATGTTTAA
>JAFZVO010000034.1 GCA_017617775.1 Bacilli bacterium
GCCATGACTTTAGGTGATAGAATCGTCATCATGAAGGATGGTTATACTCAACAAATCGGTACTCCACAAGAAGTCTTCGATTTACCAACTAACTTATTCGTCGCCACATTTATCGGCGCGCCTCAAATGAACTTATTTGACGCTCACCTCAATAGAAAAGGCAAAGAATTCTCCGTCTCCTTATACGGTAAGACATTCCCAGTCCACGGTTGGAAAGCCGAAGAACTCGCGAGACGTGATGTCCAAGAACAAGATATCACCCTCGGTGTCCGTCCAGAACATATGGTTCTCCAAAAAGAGAAAGCCACTAATGCTCTCGATCTCGAGATCTTAGTTAACGAAATGATGGGTTCTGAATACTTCGTCCACGCGCAAGCACCAGATGAAAAGCAAGTCGTCATTCGTGTTCCAACAATCTCTTTAGGTGAAGGCGATCAAGTCGCGAAAGCGATTGCCCCAGGTACTACCATCCACGTCGGATTTGAAGGCAAAGTTATGCACTTATTCGATAAGGAAGGTTACAACCTCGTCAATCCACCAGCGGTGAAGGTCAAAGAAACTTCTATCGAAGGTGTTGGACAAGTTGAGATCAAACCTGACAAACTTGGCAGAAAAGATAAGAAAACCAAGAAAGCTTTAGAAGGCAAGATCTAAGCTAATCAAAACTTATTAGGCGGTACTTCGGTATCGCCTTTTATTTTGATAAAAAGAAAACATGTGTTATCACATGTCATCTTTACTGGGTTATTTCTATTTATGATAGAAGTTATCGATTTCTTTTAAGAGGATATCGTAATCTTCTTTATCCAAATCACCGATATGAGCGACCCTGACGGCGTCTTTAGCGTATTTACCGCTTGAAGGATTGATATATAATCCTTTAGAAGCGAGATATTCTTTTAATTCACCTGCAGAGCCATTCGGGGTGAAGAACATCGTCACGGCGTTGCTCATTTGATAATTTGGCATCTTATAGCCGCGTTTAGTAAGCTCACCTCTAAAATATAATGCGTTATCTTCTACGCGTTTTAACCATGCTTCTAGGCCGATTTCCTTAATATAACGAGACATATCAAGGGCTTCATAGATCGTGCCGACTGCGGGAGTGAATGGAGTTTGTCCTCTCTCCATGTTTTTAAGATAGTCTTTGAATTCAGAATAATATGTTCCGTGTTCATCGTTGATTCTCGTTAACGCGCGTGGGGAAAGGGCCACAAAGGCGAGACCAGGAGAGATACATAATCCTTTTTGGGAAGAGAAGATTGTGACATCGATATGATGCTTATCCATGTCGTATGGATCGCATAAGAATGAGGAGATCGCATCGACGACAAGCAAGGATTGATGTCTTAAGGCGAAATCTTCTAATAGATTGATATCATAAAGCTTCGCGCAGGAAGTCTCCCCAATATTGACGAGCACTCCATCATAATGATTATTTTCAAATGGTAGGAAATGTTCATTAGTTAAATCATCATCGGGATTAACGATGACTTCGTCGTAAGGAATGTTATAGAATCTTGCGATTTCACAGAATCTCTGACCGAAAGAACCTCCGTTGATGATTAAGAGTTTATCTCTTTTAGAGAAGAGATTTAAAACTGTGGCATCCATCGCGGATGTGCCACTGGCAGTGAGATAGACGATTCTACCTTCGGTATGTAATAATTCTTTTAAATTTTGATCTAATTCAAACATCACATTAGAGAATGCTTGGTTACGGAAGTAGGGGATTGGTTCACTTTTCACCTTTAGGGTGCGGTCAAACATCTCCACCGGTCCGACAGTATATAAAGTAAAAGGTCTATTTTTTCGCGTTGACATAATTTAAAATCCTGAGGTAATCATCGAAGTAATCAATCTCGCTCCAGAAGTAACCGCTGATATCGATAGTGGGGATTTGATAGCCTTCATCCGCGAGGGCGTATAAAGCATTTTCCCACCAGTAGTCATAATGGCCTTCCCAGACGAGTTCATTGATCTTATCTTTGAATTTATGAGTGAATGGGTGTCTCACAATCGCAAGACCGACATATTCCGCAGTTCTCTCTTCAAGAGGAATCTGTTTTCCATATTTTTTGATATTTCCTTCTGTATCCGTACCGAAGAAATAATCACCGACTTCCACACGAGAGGAATCGGAAACCATCGATACTTCGCCAGGTGTCTCTAATAATTTGACGAGAATTTCGGGATCGTAATAGACATCCGCGTTCATGATGATCGCGTCATCTTCATCTAATTCGTGTCTAGCGACCCAGATTGATCCGATGGAGTTGGTCACTCCATAGAATGGGTTATAGTAGAATTTGACATTGAGGCCTTCGAGAGCTTTTTCAATGTGTTGACGTGAATAACCGGCGACGACGATGACCTCATAACCTTTCGCTAAATAGTTCTCAGCATTGAGTCTGATGAGGGGTTTGTCATTGATCGGTAAAGTTGATTTTGGAACATCTTGGATTTTGCGGGAGATTCTTGTTCCTTTTCCCGCGGCGAGCATTATAACTTTCATACTCTATTATTCTAATACTTTTATTCGAATAATACATTATGGATTTTCATCATTGCTGCTCATTATAGTTTTTGTCTCTTTTGGAAGATGAGAAAAGCAATACAAATTAACCCATATGTGTCGTATGTAGGTTTATAGAGAATTCCAAACACTTTATAAGTGTTAAAACGATTTTTGAGAAAATTGGAGATTAAATCATCATTTTATGATAAAATATCAGTGTATGAGTGCTTTTAATGTTGGTGATACGGTAATGCATTTCCGCGAAGGGCTCGCGCATATTACGGAAATACGTAGGATGAACGAGAAAGATTATTTCATCATACGCGTGGTGAGAGATGAAAGTGAAATCATCTATGTTCCAGTCGATACTGCCCAGGCGGTTATTCGTCATGTCTCCAGTCAAGAACAAGCAGAGGAGCTCATCATTTATATAAGAGATATCCAACCTGAATACATCACCAATACAAAACAGAGAAGAGATGGATTCAAGAGACGTCTTGGCAGCGGCAACATCCATGACCTCGCTTTCCTCGCGCGTCAATTATATTTCTTCACCCATCCTGAAGAGATTGCGGTTCCAGTGAAATTTGGTCCTGCTGATGTGGAGATGCTGAAATATGCGACCACGACGATGTATGATGAACTCGCGATTACATATAACATCAATCGCAGTGAAATAGAATCACTATTTTTAGCCAAGATTAAATCGGCTTAAGTTTATTATTATCTAAATATGTCACCAATTCTCCGAGGGATGATACCAGCGGAGTTTTTTTAATGTCGATTTGTTTTTCCATCTCTTCTTTCGTGCGGTAGCCATATGTTACGAGAACGCACTTGAGATGAGCGTTTTTCGCTGTTTGGTAATCAACATTAGTGTCACCGACATAGAGGATGCGATCGATGCGGCGGATACGCATGTTCCCGCGTATCGCATGTATCATGTCGTAACTCGGTTTCTTTCTGACGTGTCCATCATCGCCTTGAACATATTCAAAAATATTAGGAAAATGGGCGTTGATTAATTCAGTGGCCGCGGAGTGCAGTTTATTGGTCGCGACAGCGAGACGATAGCCTCTTCTTTTCAGTTTTCTTAGTGCCTCATAGTTACCAGGATATGGTTTGGTGTAGTCGTTGACATGCGCGAAATAATGTTTGCGGAAATCTTTTAATATCTCATCGCATTTCTGTTCGCTTGTTCCTTGTGGGGCACATCGCTTGATGAGCATATTGGTGCCGTTACCAATCGCGAGACGAACGTATTCCTTATCTCTAGTGGGATAGCCGTGCTTTTCTAAAGCGTAATTAACTGCATTCATCAGATCATCAAGTGTGTCTAATAACGTGCCGTCTAAATCAAAGATGATGATATCTTTCTTCTTGGAGAACACCTCTTTAAAAGTCACCACTTTGTCGATGCGATTCACAATTCTTCCTTCTTTGGTCTTGGGGAAATGGAAGAGGGTGATCGGCCACATGTGATTGATGATGATATCTTTTTCAATATCACTTAATTTGAAATATTGGCTAGCGTTTTCATAGGCCACTTGCGGATGCCTGGTGAGATGGTGGAAAGCTTTGTCTTTATCCTTTCTCCAGTCATAGAAATATAGGTCGTGGAGAAAAGCGCCTCTAATCAATGAATAATAGTCGATATCGAGATTCCTTTTTAAAGCATATTCCACAGATTTCTTCGCGACTAAAGACACATGTCGATATGTGTTAGAAGTGCGATGCTGTTTGGTATTTAAAAGTTTATTTAATATGGGATTTGTACGAAAAGAGATGTAAAAACGCCATATTTTTAGTTGTTCGTCACGACTAATTATTCTTTTCATTTAGTTTTTCAATGATCTTTACGATGTCTTCGTTGATGACGAGATCCGCCATATTATCATAGCTGGTAGATGACTTATTTAGGAGGATTAAACAGCTCCCTCTAAAATATCGGATAAAGCCAGCGGCAGGATATACGGATAATGAGGTGCCGATAACCACGAGCGTATCAGCTTGCATAATCGCATTTATCGCGCGGTTGATTTCTTCTTCGTTTAATGATTCTTCATATAAGACGACATCTGGTTTGATATCTCCCCCACATTTGTCACAGTGTGGGACACCTTCGGCATCATGAACATATTTTGCATCGAAGAATTTGTTACATCTCTCGCAGTAGTTGCGGTGGATGGAACCGTGGATTTCAACGACATTTTGACTGCCAGCGAGGCTGTGTAAACCATCGATGTTTTGCGTGACTACAGTTACCTGTTTATTCTTCTCTAATTCCGCGATCCATTTATGAGCGGCATTAGGTTTCGCCTCGAGATACATCATCTTGTTTTTGTAGAAGGAATAGAAGAGTTCCTTATGAGCCATGTAGAAAGAGTGGGAGATGATATCTTCGGGTCTGATCTTATCTTCTCTCTTCTCGTTATATAAACCATCCGCGCTTCTGAAATCAGGGATTCCGCTTGGAACAGATATGCCCGCGCCTGTGAAGAACACAATATTGCGGGAATGGTTAATCATATTGTTTAAAATTTCATATTTATCCATATATGAAAAAATATCACAACTTTATTAAATAATAAAGATTGTATGATATATTTTAAAACACATTTATCAAAGCTTATGATAAAATCATAGAAGGAATCAATAAGGAGACTAGATATGCCACAGAATAAAGAAACTCTCAACGCGTTATTTGAAAAAGCGTTTAATAAAGGACCGAGCGAATATTTCATCTCTCCAGGGAGATTAGAAATCATTGGAAACCATACCGACCATAATGGTGGTTTAGCGATTGTTGCGGGGGCCTCTTTAAGAATGTATGCGGCGGCTAGCCCCACCGATACCAAAAAAGTGAGATTATTTTCTGATGGCTTTGGAATGTTTGAATGCATGGGTAAATATAGCGAGCCAAATCCCAAAGAATATGGTCGTACAAAAGCGTTGATTCAAGGCGTTGTCTCCGGATTTATCAAAAGGGGATATGCGGTCGGCGGCATCGATATAGCGATGACTAGTGAAGTCCTCTCTGGTAGCGGTATCTCTTCGTCCGCGGCTTTTGAGACATTGGTCTGCGAAGTCCTGAATTATATGTTTAACAAGGGTAAAGTCAGCAAGATGGAGATGGTGAAAATCTCTCAAGAAGCGGAATCATTATATTTTGGCAAACCATGTGGTCTTCTCGACCAAATCGGATCTTGCTATGGCGATATCTCTATCGTCGATTTTAAAAACGAGACTCCAGAGGTGAACAGCACAGAATTCCCATTCAAATTACATATCTTCCTGACCAATCCAGGTGGATCTCACGCGGGATTAACAGATTATTATGCCTCTATTCCACGCGATATGAAGAATGTCGCGAAAGCATTAGGAAAAAATATCTTAAGAGAAGTTGAAGAGGAAGAATTTGATGCCTACTTATCTTCTCCTGCTCGTTCTTTGAACGAGATGGAAAGAAACCGCGCGATTCACTTCTATAATGAGAATCGTCGCGTGAAGGAAGCTTTTGACGCGATCAATCGTAACGACGAAGAAGCTTTTATCAACATCATCAATGAATCAGGCTTATCCAGTTCCTTTGTTTTACAAAACACATTCGTCCCCGGGAGAAAAGAGCATTCTCCAGAAGAAGCTCTCGAAATCGCACGTGAGGCCGCGCCGAGAAGCGCGCATCGCGTCCATGGAGGAGGATTTATGGGGACAATAATCTCCTTTGTGAAAGATGAAGAAGTGGAAGCCTTTAAAAAAGCGATTACTGATAAATATGGAGAAAATGGTCTTGTCGAAGTGAAGATCTCAAGAGGAGCGGGTCTCCTATAATGGAATTTATCAAAATTGACATGGGTAACCTCGATATCGCTCGCGATATTGAGAACACAATATTCCCCGAATATGATGCTTTGAATAACTTCCTAGATTCTTTTGCCGAAGGGGCGAAAGGTGAATATTACCTCATCAAAGAAAAAGAAACATATATCGGCATTGTCGGGATTTATTCTTATGTCGATTATCCGGATGATGCCTGGCTTGGATGGTTTGGTTTTCTCGAACCATATCGCCATCAAGGATATGGCAAGCAAGCGTTAAACTTCTTTGAAGAACTCGCGAGAAGTCGTGGTTTTAGGTATGCGCGTCTATATACAGATACGAATAACAACGATGATGCAAAGGGGTTCTACAAACATCAAGGATATTTCGAAGAGAGATATCTCAATTTGAAAGATCCAGCTTCATTCATGTATCCAATATCAATATTCTCCAAATCTTTATATGATGAAAGATGTCCGCATTGGAATAATCGAGACATCCATTTCACTAAACAAGTCCATAAACAGCAATGAAATTAGGTTATCTTGTTGTCGATTATAATTATCATTATTTATCCAAACTCAAATACTTATTTGAAAGCGCTTTTCCTCCTGAGGAAAGGCCTACTTTTTCACGTTTCTTAAAAATGGAAAAGAATGAATTATATGGAGTGGAAGAAAGCGGTAAATTCATCGGTTTTGTTTCTATTGTTAGGAATGATGATTTGGTCTATATTTTCTTTTTAGCAATCACCAAGAGACTGCGCGGGAAAGGATATGGCTCACAGATACTTATAGATGTATTAGAAAAGTATCAAGATAAACGCGTCTTCTTAATGGCGGAAGATCCTTCTATCCCTTCTATTAACCAAAGTGAGAGAGATAACCGCATCAGGTTTTATGAACATAATGGCTTTAAACTTACAGAAACAAGAATAGTGGAATATGGGGTTGAATATGTTGTCCTGACCAGCAATGAGGATGTCAATAAAGACGAATTCTTGAGCCTCATGGAATATTTGCTGGGGAATTATTATCATATATATCGTAAACATGTGAGGTGAGCTATCCCTTAGGGCTCCTTACCAAGATCCATGCATCACATTATTATTTGACTAGAAAGTGCCGTCCATCATCGAGGGTGGTTTTTTTCATATAAAAGCAAAAAATACACTGCATTTTTCACTTTTTCATTCTTTTTTGAAAATTATTCTTGCAACTCCAATTTATTATCTTTATATTATATAAGCGTGTGTTAGAAATGACTCCGCATGACCGATTGGTCCATTTTTTAAGGGAAATGTTGACACAACCGGTATTGTGGAAAAACACCATTAATCAGTTGAAAGGAGCATTTACATGCCTACAATTAACCAATTGGTTCGTGAAGGAAGAAGAACAGGCTTTGAAAAGTCAAAGGCCCCAGCCCTCGGCAAGAGATGGAACTCTTTGAAGAAAAAAGAAGCGAATCAACCTTCCGCCCAAAAAAGAGGAGTGTGTACTCGTGTCGGTACCATGACTCCAAAGAAACCTAACTCAGCTTTAAGAAAGTATGCTCGTGTGCGTTTGAGCAATGGTTATGAAGTCACTGCCTATATCGGTGGTGAAGGACACAATTTACAAGAACACAGTACTGTTCTTATCAGAGGTGGCCGTGTTAAGGACCTTCCAGGTGTGCGTTATCACATCATCAGAGGTACATTAGACTGCGCCGGTATTGAAAAACGCCGTCAAGGTCGCTCCCTCTATGGTTCCAAGAAACCAAAAGCCGCTAAATAAGGAAAGGAGAATCAACGATGCCTAGAAAAGGAAAAGTCGCTAAACGTGATGTCTTGCCAGATCCAATTTATAACAGCAAATTAGTCACTCGTTTAGTCAACAAAATCATGATCGACGGTAAAAAGGGAACAGCCCAAAAGATTCTCTATACCGCCTTTAAGAACATTGAAGACAAAACTGGTCAACCAGCGATGGACGTCTTCGCGACAGCATTGAACAACATCATGCCAGAAGTCGAATTAAAAGTTCGTCGTATCGGTGCGGCTAACTACCAAGTCCCAACTGAAGTCACTCCAGAAAGAAAAGTCACTTTAGGATTAAGATGGTTAGTCAACTATTCCAGACTCAGACACGAGAAGAGCATGGAAGAGAGATTAGCAGCAGAAATTATTGATGCCGCTAACGGAACAGGTGCTTCTGTTAAGAAGAGAGAAGACACCCACAAGATGGCTGAAGCCAATAAGGCTTACGCACATTATCGTTGGTAATTTGGAGGGTCAATCATTATGGCGAGAGAATATGATTTAGCCCACACAAGAAATATCGGTATCATGGCCCACATCGATGCCGGTAAAACTACAACTACAGAACGTATCTTATACTTCACTGGTAAGATTCATAAGATCGGTGAAGTTCACGAAGGTGCCGCGACTATGGACTGGATGGCCCAAGAACAAGAAAGAGGTATTACTATCACCTCTGCGGCGACTACTGCCTTCTGGAAAGGCAATAGAATCAACATCATCGACACTCCAGGGCACGTCGACTTCACTGTTGAAGTTGAAAGATCCCTTCGTGTCTTAGACGGTGCGGTCACTGTCTTAGATGGTAAGAATGGTGTTGAACCACAAACAGAAACTGTTTGGAGACAAGGTAGTAAATACGGCGTGCCAAGAATCGTCTTCGTCAACAAACTAGACGCGATTGGTGCCGACTTCGAA
>JAFZVO010000003.1 GCA_017617775.1 Bacilli bacterium
AAGGATTTAGAAAGACCTTCTAAACGTTCATATCGATGCTCTAGAGAGTCATATTCGTCTTTCCCTAATTCATGGACCATGAGGAGTCTGATCATATGGCAGAACTCTTCGACATTCTCTTCTGTGGAAGCATCAAAAGTGACGGACTCAGTAGAGGCTAATACAAGAGAGATATCATCACCGTTGAAATTGAATAAGTCATATTTCTTAAAATAGACAAATTCGGATTCATCGACTTGGTCAATTTGCTTTAAAGTACCTAAGGTACATAAGCGATAATATTCATCATTGAATTTGATACCGATATGAGTGAATGGTAAGAAATAATAAATCTCTTTTAAATAGTCATTTAAGATTCGATCCTTCGCTAAATCCATCGAGGCGTATTTCGCAGATATAGATCTAAAGGATTTCTCCTCCGCTTCATAGATCTGTAAACGCGGATTAGAGAGCTTGTATCTCTCTTCCATGTATTTAGTGATGTCATAAAGAGAATAATCTCTTGAGAAGGCGATATAGGCCCTCATCGAAGGATATTTCTCCACGAGAGTCTTCGCTTTTGCGATGATATCGTCTCTACCAAATGGAGAAGGGATCACCACATCGATATATTCTTTAGAGAGATGAGCGTATCTCTTCTGATATCCTTCAATCATCTCATCATAGATTTTCTTATCGATGCCTAATAATCTTAAATAGGCAAAATCTTCTAAATCATTTCTTCTGATTAGTTTTGTTAATTCATCATAGAACTTATTGCCTTTATAGAACTTATTTGGCATCAAGACATTTTGTCTAAGATATATCTTATTAATACGCTTGGCGATATCGACGAGCTGTTCATCATCGCTATCGACGTTGAGAAGTGAGGCTTCTTCATTTTTCGATATCTTGTCTAAGGCCTTAACAATTGCTGTCTTATCTTCATCTAATTGGTTTAAGCCGCCTTTCTGCATGGAGATATGAACGACAAAGAGAATAGAAGCGCCGATCACTAAGACGATGGAGATAACTATGAAAAGCACATTATTGATATTTAGTAAGGCGAGGACCGCACTTACGGCTGCTAATAATAGCAGCATGAAAGCAATCAATAAAGGAACGGTGAATAATTTAATCTTGTTTTTCATAATTATCTACTCCCTTTTTAAATAGGATATTACGGTATCGATATAAGACGACCATTTCTAATATCAAGAAGATGATGAATATCAAGATGCATAGATAGGAGAATATGATCAATGAATCGATATGAGTATTCAGAAAGAAGAAGAATGTGGTTAAGGATCCCCCTAACGTCAGTCCTAAGAAGAGAAATAATAATAAAGCGATAATTCTAACATTCTTTCTTTTCACTTCTTTTTGGCTTCTTTCCTGGCTTCTTTTAACGCCCTTTCTTTAGCTTGTTCTAATTGTTTCTTATATTTGGCCTTATTCTCTTCATATTCTTCGATGTAATCGAGTCGCATATCTTCTTTCATCCTGAAGAGTTCAACGGCTTTTTCATCATTCAGATCAATTCCCGATTTCTCTAAAGCTTCGTCTATTTTCTTTTTACGCGCTTTATTTTCCTTAACATAAGTCTTGATCGGATCATAGATATACATCGCGGTCAAAATGAGAGTGGGAACTAGGATGGCCACAGGGAAGAACCAGGCCACTCCGCCGGCTTTATTCGCCGCATCGGCGGAAGAGATCGCTAAGAAGCTACCGAGGGCGTCGCTATGGTAGACTTCTTTTCCGATGAGGTATTTAGAATCCCAAGTTTCCGTGACATGCTTTGCATGGGCTTCTGGGTTATCCCCCATCGTTTTTAATGTATAGGTTCCATCTCCATTATCCGATATATCGACAAGTCGATGGGTATCGACGATGGAATAGGAACTGGTGACGTAATAGAAGGTGACGATATCGCCGTCTTTATTCCAATCAGTCGGATTACCTTCTTCGTCAAATGATTTGGGTGTGCTAGGAGCGAGGTCGCTCACGCTACATTGATCGATGACTATACCACTACCCTTATGGATACCATTAGGATTGTCGGGATCATCCATCGATTCACTCGCGACATAGAGGAACGATTTACCAAAGGCTCTGGGAACCCCAAAGTTGGAGTTCTTGGACACCATCATCGACACCTGTACATAGATCAATGTCAAGATGAAGCCCACCAAGATCACATCGATGGTATAAGAAAGTATTTTTCTAAATAATCTCATTATTTGACTTTCTTTCTCTTATCGTTAATCGCTCTAATTAATTCTACCTCCGTGACAAGTTTGTCGTTTTCTTCCTTTAAAGAATTGAGTTCCGCTAACAACTCATAATATTGAGTTTCAAAGTCTTTCTGTCTCTGCTTGCGAGCGAGAGCTTCTTCATAAGCGATTTCATCTTTTCTTTTCTTAATCGCTTTATCGAGATTGACTTTCGCGTCCTTCTGATTCTTTAAGCGTTGTTTGATTCTCGCATCTGATTCGCGCACTTCTTCACTCGTCGGTGGTAATGGATCACTCTTCTTCTCTTTGGCTTCGGGATAAGCATCATATAAGAACTTTCCTTCTTCAAAGGTCTCATCTTCTAAAGTGAAGACGACTTGAGGAGTAATCTTTTCATCCACGCTAGCTTTGATCACTTTATCGTCGATCTTATGGGTATGGAGCAAAGCGATGCTATTGGCGATATGGGTGTTGATCTCATTGAGATATTCTTGAGAGAATTCAGTGTTTCTCTCTTTGACATCAAAGGAGACACCTAATTCTTCATAGCTATCTAAGAAGCACCAGAACAAATAGCAACGGTGATAATCGGGATTCTTCACGATCATATTGGTCATATGGATTGGGCTAGAGACATCTTTGGCCCCTTTCATCTCCGTCATGAAGGTGGAGGCGAAATAGGTCGCACATCGATTTCTTAACTCATTGAGTTTTTCTAATAACGCGCGGTTCTTCTCCATATTTCCATCATCATCGGATGGAATCGATATTTTGATTCTTGAATCAACTTCATAGGTGATGTTATCGATCGTCGTCTTATTATGCATCAAGAGGAGGTCGCTGTCCTTGGTCTCACCATGCGACATGATATATTCATATCTTGTCTGTAGGAATGATAAACATCTCTTGATGAGAGTCATGACGAATCTATTTTCATAGATCGCGACATCAGTCTCCGCGTAGATGGTTAATACCTTCTCCGGGATCACTTCATTATTCTCATTGATGTTTCTGACGAACTGCGAGTGAGTGGCGAAATGTCTGATTGATAAAGATGTCACCTTTTTGGCTAGACCGACATTCACGAGTTCCGGTTGTTCTTTGATGAATGTCTTATAGTTAGAGATGATGCTTTCAATCGCATTTAAACCATCCTCGATCTCCGAGATGATCGAATCATCGAATCGTTTGGTCTCTGTACGCTGTGTCTGTCGGAAAAAGTTTTCACCATGTCTGACGCATTTGCGTAATGCCTGCATCTCCTTCTCTTTCATCTCTTTTTCTAAGAGATTGCGGTACGGGATGACGGCACGCGAAATATCCACTGATACAGGGGTCAATTTCTCTTTAGTTGATTTTCTACCTTTACGTACTGCCATAAGTATTAACGGGCGATCTTCACGAGTTGAGCGATCTTGTCGCGAGACATCATAAACTCATTCGCGCCGAATAAGCGGGTCAATTCCTCATCGAGTTGATAGAGTTCATCTTTGGTCATACTCGCAGAGAGGACTTCGAATTTCTTTAAGACTTTTGTCTTAAATAAGAAGTCTAAAGCCTCTAAGTCGGTACCGCCACAGGCGATATAAACAGGGATGAAGGAATAGATCTGTTTCATAATACGGTTACCGAAGGCGGTCTTGAAGTGTTCGATGACGAATTCATCGAGCTCACCGAAGCGAGCGATGAGGTCTTCATCAACCTTGTTCTCTTCAATCGCTTTCTTGAATAAACCGGATAGATATTCCGCGGGGAGTTCAAGTCCTTCTGTATAAGGAGCGTCGAACGGTTTGGCTTTGTTGTCGAAGAACATTGAGATAGCACGGTCATAGACCTTATCAGTAATCGTGAAAGTACTATCATCGTTATTCGCTGTACCAACAAACCAGATATTCTGTGGAATGAGGAGTTTGCCATTATTTAAGTGTTTTGGATCATCGTCTCTTCCAGCCGCGATGACGTCAACAATCCATTCATTTGGATCTGGCATTTCCATGATGGATAAGAATTCGGCGAAGTAGTATTCGATACGGGCGAGGTTCATCTCATCGAGGACGACGACAGAAACATCGTTTCTAAATGTCGCTTCGTATACCGCTCTTAAGAATTCTGTTTCAGTGAACTTCTTGGTGAAGTCATTGTAATAACCGAGGAGTTCGGAACGATCTCTCCATGATGGCTGAACGGAGCAAATCGCTGTTGGGTGACGTAAGAAACGTCCCATACAATATGGTAAGGATGTTTTACCAGTACCAGAGATACCTTCCAAGATGATCAAATGTCCGGTTCCCATTGCGGAGAAGAACTGTCTGACCACTTCTGGAGAATAGTATAGTCTCATCTGTGAGCAAGCGAAGTTTCTGAATCTCTCACATATCTCTTTAAGAGATATATTTTGAGAATCATCTGGTAGATTGGTGACAAAGTCACCCTCTTTATATTTTTCATCGACAACATAGAGTTTGGCGAATCTACCACCGTTGATGACCTCTTGACCGGAGCCGCCACCTCCGCCGCCACCAGCATTAATCGATGGGGCATAGATGCCATCCGCTTCTCTTGATAGAGATAAAATGCGATCCTTCTCACGAGTAACGTCATAGAGCTCTAAGTTAAGTCTCTCAATCTCTTCCATCATTTTCTTCTCGTCATATCCTTTTGGACGACGTCTGAAAAGTCTCTTCAACCCGAGGAAGAAGAAGATCAATAACGACAACGCTAACGCGGATAATAAGACGAGCAGGACGACGAACATGATCGTGCCTGGGACGCCGAAATCACTTGAATAAGCGGCATAGATTGTCGAGATGTCTGCGGGGAAAAACTTGCCCTGGAAGATTGAGCGGATAGTTTCTCCTAAAAAACCGAAAAAGGCTCTCATAACTTTACTCCTTTGTTAAATAGTTGTTTTGAGCAAGGCGGTGAACCCGACATTGATATTGAAAGAGGCGTGATTGATCGCATCTGTCATATCGAGATCCCATCCCTCACAGTAGACTGAGAAGACTAGACGTTTTGGTTCATTTGCTGTCAGTCTCGTGATGCGACGGAGGGGTCGTAATGGTTCATCCTCGTCATAGATATACTCATAGATATTATGTGAATCTTCTGCTTTTACTTTGATTGCTGGATCCGGATTCTTGCGGTCATAGCTGATGTAGTCTACATCCGCGTGGTTCGCGTGGAAAACATCGCGCATATCCGATGGATAGGCGTCTTCTCCTCCATTGCTTGCCACATATGTGACCGCTTCTGGGTTTTCATATTCGCCATAGAAAACCTCTTTTCCATCATAGGAGTCGTAATACCCATCACCATTCATGTCGAGAGGTCCACCATAATATGTGTTCTTAAGAACACCTGGTTTCTCTTGATAAGCGATCTTATAGCCATCATCGCTATAGAAGGAGAGGCGAACGGTATTCGCGACTTTCTGCAACTTCTCATCAGTATCCACGGATTTGATCACTGGGACTTCTTGTTCGATACCATCATCGTTAGTTTCCACAATCTTTGATAGATAGATCTCGCAGTCCTCACTCGCGGTTAGCCATAAAACAGTTTGGAGGTAGCCCTGAGTAGCAACACCAGGTACTGGGTTAGCAGAACCAGGGGTTGGACCATAATGGTTCCTGAACTGTGGTCTCGTGGTCAAAGGATTGGCGTTCTCTAACCAGTCGTTTTGGTACATCGCGCTGACGTCATTTAATCCGTTTTCTTTGTCGTATTCCATGTCATCGAGAGTGAAACCGGTGAAAAGACCGTTCTCATCGGTTCGATCCTCGTAATGAATGATCGAGGTATCACTCTTCTCCAAATCCATCTTCAATGTGAAACCTAGCTGCTGTTCCGTGATGATTTTGACATCGAGGTTTGGAATCGCTAGTAACACATTAATCGTATACCACGCATAAGTTGTCGCTACTGAGGTAACGACACCTAACGAAAATAAGGCCGCACCCAAGGTTAAAAACATCGCCTTAGGATGACGGTATATGCCGTTTGTACGTATATAGGATTTGAAAAATTTCATGGATTATACACCAAAGTGTAATGAGAGATGTAAGTAAGATTCAGAAGGTATTGACCCATGGCAATCCATATCATTGCCTTCAAAATAGGCGACATAAGTGAAACGCAATGTCTTACCTTCGTTAATCACGAAATTAGTAGAAACATCGTTCACTAAAGTCTTATTGGTTTCATTTAACTCGTTGAATTTCGTGCAATATCCATCTTTGTCACCGTTGGTTTTGAAAACCGCTGTGATCTGTTCAGCACCCCAAGTTCTTTGATATGTGGAGATCGCCTCCCGGTCATCTCCCCATTCATTCTTGTAGTTTGCCGTCGCTGGGTTCGTATGTCTACGACCATAATAGGCATTCTTCAAGGAACTGGAATCACCGATCTCTTCGGTTTGAATCAAAATGCGGAAGTAATCGAGGATATCACTTTCACCGGTTGTCACATAAGAGTCCGCGTTAACAGAATATTTTAATTCCTGTTTCTTATCCGTGGAGTCGTTGACGAGATAGACGGTATAGATGAGGGCTAAACCTTTGTCAGCGACATCATTGCCGTGTTCGTCTTTCTTTGTGGTGTACCAATAATCATTGCCCTGTAATTTCTTGTCCTCACTGAAAGTCTTGAGATGATTCTCGATCTCCTCTGCAGTGGTTGGAACCATCGTATCAAGAGGAGTATTATCCACGACGTATTCAGGTGAATCTGGTTTGTGTTCGCCAGCTTCATCTAAAGTCATGTGGAAGTGATTATCATCTTCGCCTTTCTCGTAAGGATTATCGATACGGATTGAAAACGCTCCATTCCCTTGGGGTAAAAATGAGATAACAACAAAAGCTACCAGTACTACCGTGGATACAGATGCGGTCGCAATTGCGATACGCCTCCACATTCTCGTGCGTGCGGGTCGTCGAATATTATCAGCCATAAAGCCTTCCTCCAAGTAAAATGAAACTCGGCTATCACTTATCCTTTTACATTTGTTGCAGCAAATGCGTATCTTTCAGTAGTTAGTCGTAACTGCCTTAAGGGAGGTGGGCAAACGAAACAACTTACCAACTAGTTATTCTGTTTTCTCCCGTTATCTAATCGACCATAGGTCTTATTTACTTATATTTTAGACCACTGTTTTTTAAAAGAAAATAGGAAAAAATATACGCGAACGCTAGGCAATATACAGTTGTATTTTATGGATTATACATGTGGGGGAGTGAGCTCACCCGGCAGTTGAACAACCGAGGAT
>JAFZVO010000004.1 GCA_017617775.1 Bacilli bacterium
ATGGTTATTCCGATGAGATGATCATCAATGCTTTAAAAGATGCGCTTAATAAGGGTAAGAAAACCTTAAGAGCGGTGGATAAAATCCTTCTCACATATCAGATGAGAGATGATTTTGAAAGCGAAGGCTATTCTCCAATCAATTCTGAATGGAATAAGAACTTAGAAGAAACGATTAAGATTGCCAAAACCCCATGGCTTGATAATAAGAATGGGAAATAATGCGACATTGATCGAGAATTATCTCGATGAAATATTACCAAATGTAGGTTGTGAATTAATCTATCATAAAGATTATGAACTTTTGCTTGCGGTGATGCTCTCCGCGCAGACCACAGATAAGGCTGTTAATAAGGCCACAGAACCTCTTTTTATGAGATATCAAAGTCTTGAAGAATTATCTAACTTATCTCCTGAAGAGCTATATCCATATATTGGTAAACTAGGGATGTATAAAGCTAAGGCAAATAATGTGATTGGCATCGCGAAAGGCTTACTCGAGGAATTTAATGGTAAAGTACCGAATAATAAAGAGGATTTGATGTCATTACCAGGCGTTGGTAACAAGACTGCCGAAGTAGTCATCATTGAATTATTTAAAGATCCGCAGTTCCCTGTTGATACCCATGTTGCCCGCATCGCGAAAAGATTGAAACTCGCCAGAGAAAATGATGATGTCGCTGATATCGAAAAGAAATTAAGAAAATCGTTCCCAAGAGAGAGCTGGATCAAACTCCATCATCAGTTCATTCATTTTGGGAGAATTCAGTGCAAAGCAAAAAATCCGCAATGTGAGAATTGCAGATTAATTGAGATTTGTAAGGAAAAACGCTGTAAATAACTATTTTTTAAAGTATTTCGCTTTGACCGCTTTGATGTAATTAAGTCGTGGATTAAGACCATATTCAATCTCCATGCCGACTTCTTTGATCAAGTTGAGAGGAATGCTTTTTCTTTTATATTTCTTATGGAAATCGATGACGTATTGAGCGTCCAACAAATATGTATCCCCTAATAGTTCAAATCTGATGAGGAAGAAAGCGATTCCTTGATGGGCAATGACCTGTGTGAGATGTTCAATCTGTTGAGAAGGAAT
The DNA here is from genome assembly GCA_017617775.1 of Bacilli bacterium. The sequence goes on from JAFZVO010000004.1 coordinate 1,096, forward strand.
ATTCGCGAGAGGGAAAGACACTTTCTGCTTTGTGGACTTCGCTTCAAAGTCGATATATCTTCCTTTAAACACTCCGTTATAGTCAGTCGTGGATTGTTTTTCAAAATAAGCATTTGTGATTGTCGCGCCTTTTGAATAATCAACCTTTACAACATTGATTGGAGTCGGTCTTTTGGTGATTAAACAAATACCTTTCTCACGATAGTATTCATTAGCCTGATTGATGTCGTTTTCAAAAGACATACCACGGTTTCCCGCGGATAAGATGGCCTTACTACTCGGTTTTTTCTTAGCGGTCTTAGTCTTTGTTGTAGGTTTATATTCTTTTCCGTTAGGGTATTTCATTTCAAATACTCCTTAGTGATCTCTTTATATTCTTCAGCGGATACATCTTCCCCATTTGATAGCTTGGTAATCACCGCTTTGATTGGGTGTGGGAGATGTGGCATTCTATTCAAGTTATTGAGATAGTCCTCAAGGACGATGTCAGGGTTTCTCACAAACGCGTCATAGAGTTTGGCGAGATTGATGGCGTCATATAATGGGTCATGTTCAATCCCTTCTCTATTCACATAATAATGTGCGCAATAATTGGATAGTGAATATGGATTGTTATGACTATCTTTTGTGAATGTTGAGATGAACTGTGAGAAATCTAAATAGTTGTGTTGGATTTGTGCGACCAATTCTTTTGGAGTATCCAAATTATAAGAGAATGATTGACCAAGGATCTTCATATCATGATTACCAAATGTGACGAACACACAATGGTTGAACGCAGAACCACAATATTCTCTAAGACCTTTTAAAGCTTGTGCAAAGCTCACACCCTCTCGATCTAACGTTGATTGACTGATACCGGTGAGGTTTTCAACGAATGAACCAATCTTGTTCTTGGCGCGTACATATGCTTTGTAGCCTTTTTTCAGTCTCTTGATCTCCCCTTTACGAGTCAAAGTAGCTAAAACCGCGCCTACGGCGATCATCTCATGAGTGTATTGAGTGCCTTCAAAATCGAGGAAGACGAGATATTTACGATTTTTAATAGCTTTATCGAGTAATTTCATAAATCACGAGTATTATATCATTCAAATGTCTTTTTTCAATGCAATAATAATTGAAAATACCTAATATATAATATATTATGTATTAGATATTATGGCGACAAAACTTACTCTCACTAGCCAAAAAATCCTCGACGAGGTCTTCCCGGGTGTTCCGAGAGGTTATGATCCACTTCTTGTGGACCAGTTTCTCGATAAAGTCATTCAAGATTACCTTGTCATTGAATCCAATGAATTGATTGATAAACAAGAAATTGAATCTCTGAGGAAAGAACTTGAGAGACTTAAGAAGGAAAACTATGAATTAGTGGTGGAGAACGGATTATATAAAAACCGCTTCGAAAACATTAAGGAAAGACCTGGAGTGACCAGAGATAATATGGAGCTCATAAAAACGATTGATAAATATGAAAAATTTATCTTCAGCAAAGGCTATGATATCAACGAAATCAAATAATTCGGTCCGGATAATTGCTGGCATTAGCTAGAGGAAAGTCCATGCTCGCACAGACTGTGATGTCTGTAGTGATTACGCTAGTAGAAAAAATAATACTAGGGATGCAGGAGTGCATTACGGCGATCGGATGCCTAAAGGCAACCATGGCTATGATCTGAAAGTGCCACAGAGACGAGATCATTAGAAATAATGAAGTGGAACGCGGTAAACCCCGTAAGCGAGAAACCCAAATTTGGTAGGGGAAGTCGATGGCGAGAAACGAATTGCCTAGACAGGTTAGACCTAGATAAATAATTATCCTCGACAAAACATGGCTTACAGGACCGAATACTCAACAAGGAGAAAAACTATGAATTTACCAACAAAGATTACATTCAGTAGAATTATCGCAACTGTTTTGCTGATCATCACTTTATTTGTTCTCTCTTTCTTCCCAGAGATGCGCACACCTTTATTAGGCAACACAGGCATCAATTTGATTTTCCTCATTATCTTTGTGTTCTTTGTGATTGCCAGTTATACTGACCATCTCGACGGCAAGTTAGCGAGAAAGAATAATCAAGTGACTAATTTAGGTAAATTCTTAGACCCAGTCGCCGATAAATTATTGGTGAGCTCGATGCTCATCTTCTTAGCGACTCCATATGCCTTTGGCTATGCTGTTGAACAGAGAGTTTTCATCCCTGTGTGGTGCGTGATCATCATGGTCGCACGCGACACGGTCGTGGATGCGATGAGATTCATCGCCGCACAAAAGGGCACAGTGATCGCTGCTAATATCTTCGGTAAACTCAAGACTGTTCTCCAAATGGTCGCAATCTCCTTCGTTTTATTAAACGATTTCCCATTCCATTATCTATATCCAGAAAACGATAACCCATATCTCAATGTCACAGCCTTCTTAGTCTATGCTGCTACACTAGTGAGCTTCATTTCTGGTGTTATCTATGTCTATCAAAATAGAAAAGTTTTAAAAGAAGGCAAAGAGGACTAATGACCGCTGAAGAACTATCCACACTATTTAAGGAATACGGCCGTACTTTAGGATGTGCGGAGAGTTTTACTGGTGGAGCTTTCGCGGCTTCTATCACCGCGATACCGGGCGCTTCCAAATTCTTTAAAGGTGGTATAGTGACATATGCGACAGAAGAGAAGGTCAAGCTTCTCGGCATCGATGCAAATCGAGTGGAACAATATGGAGTGGTGAGCCAAGAAATCGGTGGCGATATGGCGATGCATACCAAATATATTCTCGATGTTGATTACTCAATTGCTTTTACCGGCAATGCTGGTCCAGATGCGATGGAAAATAAGCCAGTCGGTGAGATTTATATTGGAGTGACAGCTTATCAAACTACACAAGTTTTTAAATATTTGTTAAAAGGAAGTCGAGAGGATATTGTAAAGCAAGCTTTACAATTGGGGTATGACCATCTAGAGTTCATGTTAAAAAGTTTCAAATAAAAAGTAAAAAAACACGATTTTTTAGGTATATATAAGTAGGAGCGTATTTTTATGAAAAACGAAAAAAATGGAAACAAAACATTAGAAGAAACACTTCGCGAAATTGAAAAAGTGTTTGGCAAAGGCGCAGTGATGCGTCTCGGTGATCGCACTGCGGTGGATGTCGATGTCATCCCTAGTGGATCCCTACTTCTCGACGAGGCTTTAGGCGTCGGCGGATACCCAAAAGGTCGTATTATTGAAATCTATGGACCTGAGAGCAGCGGTAAAACCACATTAGCGTTGCACGCGATTGCGGAATGTCAGAGATTAGGTGGCCAAGCCGCCTTCATCGATGCTGAACACGCCATCGACCCAGTTTATGCTAAAAACCTCGGTGTCGATATTGACTCATTAGTCTTATCTCAACCTGATAGTGGTGAACAAGCCTTAGCGATCACAGAAATGCTCGCGAGCAGCGGTGGAGTTTCTCTCATCGTCGTCGACAGCGTTGCGGCATTAGTTCCACAAGCGGAATTAGATGGTGAAATGGGTGATAGCTCTGTTGGCTTACAAGCCCGTTTAATGTCAAAAGCGATGAGAAAATTAACAGCGGTTCTCAACAAGAACAACTGTGCGATTATCTTTATCAACCAACTCAGAGAAAAAGTCGGTGTGATGTATGGAAATCCAGAAACCACATCAGGTGGTCGTGCCTTGAAGTTCTATGCCTCTATCAGAATTGATATCCGCAGAACTGAAGCCTTAAAGCAAGGCAGCGATATCTACGGCAACACTTGCAAGATTAAGATTGTGAAGAACAAAGTGGCTTCGCCATTTAAAACTTGTGAAGTCGATATCATCTACGGTAAAGGTGTGAGCAAAGAAGGAGAAATCCTTGATCGAGCAGTTGAACTCGGCCTCATCAAGAAATCCGGTGCCTGGTATGAATATAATGGCAGCAAGATTGCGCAAGGTCGTGATGCTGGAAAAACCTACATCGCTGAGAATCCTGAACTTCAAGAAGAACTTCTCAAGAAGATTAAATCTGGTGTTGTTGAATAAGAAACAATCGAATAATCACGCGTCTCTATAGGCGCGTTTTTATTTTGTTGTCTATTCTAGATATGTGTTTTATAATAGTAGGCGTGTTGAAGAAACACTAACTATAGATTCTCAAACGAGAAACTAAATTATCAGGCTTAGCCTGTGATATAAAAAATCTTCATAAGGTTTTAAATTATAGTTATTTTTTCGTAGAACGAAAGAAAGGGATTTTTATGGTATACGCAGATGTATCATTAACTGGTCTCTGGATTGCGCTTGCCGCCATAGGCGGAGTACTTTTAGGCGCAGGGATTTTTTTCTTAGTTTTATTCCTCAAGTCCAGACATCAAGTCAGAAAAGCAAACAAGATTATTCGCGACGCCGAAATCAAAGCGGAACATATCGCTAAGAACGCACAATTAGATGCCAAACGCGCTGTGCAAGAAGCGGAGAACCGCGCGGATCGTGATATCAAAGAAAGAAAACAAGAAGTCGCTAACCTCGAAAACAAACTCTTCCAAAGAGAACAAAACATCGATAGAAGAGATTCGCAGTTAACCCAAAAAGAAGCTGCGTTAGATGAGAAGAACGAGAAGTTAGATCGTCGTCTCAAAGATTGCGATCGTAAAGAAGCCCAACTTCAAGAGAAGATTGACTCCATCATCGTTGAACTCGAGAAAGTCGCGAAGATGTCCACTCAAGAAGCGAGAGATCAACTCTTCGCGCAAGTCGAGAGCAAAGTCAGCAAAGAGATGACAGTCTACATCAAAAACAAAGAAGATGAAGCCAATGAGCAAGCCGCTCAAAAAGCTCAAGAAATCTTAGGCTTAGCAATCTCTAAATACGCGCAAGATGTGACTACTGAAAGAACTGTTTCTGTCGTCGCTCTTCCAAGCGATGAGATGAAAGGTCGTATCATCGGTAGAGAAGGTCGTAACATTCGTACTTTAGAGCAGATCTTAGGTGTGGATTTAATCATCGATGACACTCCAGAAGTGATCACTGTCTCCTGCTTTGATCCAATCAGAAGAGAGATTGCGAGAAGATCATTAGAATCTTTGATTAAAGATGGTCGTATCCAACCAGGAAGAATCGAAGAGATCTGTGAGAAGACAAAGAAAGAATTAGAAGAAACCATCCATAAGACAGGGCAAGATGTGGCCTTTAAGCTTGGCTTACCACGTATCAATCCTCAATTATTAGACTATGTCGGTAGACTTAAATACCGTACTAGTTATGGTCAAAACGCTTTAGACCACTCCATCGAAGTGGCGACTCTCGCCGGCATTATGGCCGCAGAATTAGGTTTAGACCAAAACCTCGCGAAACGCGCGGGCTTATTACACGATATCGGTAAATCTGTGGACTTTGAAACAGATGGTAGCCACGTTGAATTAGGCGCGAGACTCGCGAAGAAATACGGAGAACCAGAAGTGGTGATCAACGCGATTGAATCCCACCATGGTGATGTTCCTGCGAAATTCGTCATCTCTAACTTAGTTCAAGCTGCTGATACTCTCTCCGCGGCTCGTCCAGGCGCGAGAAGTGAAATGCTTGAGAACTACATCAAGAGACTCGAGAAACTCGAAGAGATCTGTAAATCATACGAAGAAGTGTATCAATCATACGCTCTTCAATCCGGCCGTGAATTACGTGTCATGGTCATGCCAGATAAGATCGATGATACAGGTGCTTTTAAACTCGCCAGAGATATTAAAGACCGCATTGAGGCAGAGATGACTTATCCAGGTCAAATCAAAGTCTCTGTCATTCGCGAATACCGCGCAATCGAAACTGCTAAATAGCAGATAGAAAGTCATTCCATTTGAACATTTTATTTATTGGAGATATCGTCGGCCCTATCGGTCGACGCATGATTAAAGATAAACTTGCTTATTTCGTTGAAAAATACCAAGTTGATTTCGTGATTGCTAATGGGGAAAATGTCACCCATGGCAAAGGCATCATTAGACATCATTACGATGAACTGATTGATAACGGGATTGACTGCATCACTTTAGGTAATCATTACGATTCTAAAAGTGAGATAAACCGCTACCTCGATAACGTCGATCGAATGGTGAGGCCAATTAACCTCGCTAGAGACTTTCCAGGTGAGGGAACTATCGAATATGATGTCGATGGGATTAAGGTCAGAGTGACCAATGTCTTATGCACCGCCTTCATGGGCGAAGAAGTGAAGAGTCCATATTATTCTTTGCTCGATGTCATCGATACAAATGAGGCGCCAATACACATCGTTGATTTACATGGTGAAGCGACTGGTGAAAAACTCTCAATTGCCTATGCTTTAGATGGCAAAGTATCCGCGATTTTAGGAACTCACACCCATATTCAAACTAATGATGCTAAAATACTTCCTAACGGCACGGGGTATATCTCTGATGTTGGGATGACAGGATTTACAGATGGCGTCTTAGGGTTTGAAAAAGAAAGCGTCATTAAAAAGAACATCTTCAATCAAATGTCGCGATTTGAAGTTCCAAAAGAAGGCCGAGGATTATTATCCGCAGTTTTACTAAAAATCGACGATTTGACAGGAAAATGTCAGCAAATTAACAGTATTTATTTTGAGGAGAAGTGATTATGAAAACACGAATCATCGCGAAACCAGATCTCAAATTAGCTGCGAAACGTGGTCGTCAACCCACAACTTTTCATCGCGTCAACTCCTCTTCGAATACTGAGATTATGAACGCGTTAAAAGGGAAGTTCTATTTCATCATAACATATGGCTGTCAGGCTAATGTCAGAGATGAAGAAACAATGCGTGGCATCCTTCAAAGTGTGGGGATGAATCCAACTGAAGATGTGAACGTCGCCGATCTCATCATTATCAATACTTGCGCGGTCAGAGAAAACGCGGAAGATAAGGTGTATGGTTAAGTTGGTAATCTCAAGCATTTAAAAGCCAAAAAGAAGGATTTAGTGATCGCGATTTGTGGATGTATGGTCGAACAACCAGAGATCCTTGATCGACTCATCAATACATTCAAAGA
>JAFZVO010000035.1 GCA_017617775.1 Bacilli bacterium
GGTACATGCTTCTCATAAGCACCATCACCAGTGTTCGCGTTAAGAACCTTCATTGGTTGTCCGCAGCAGATTGTTGGCACAGGTGTGTCTTTTAAAACCGCGACCATCTTGCCACAGATTTCACATTTTAATAATTTGAATTCCATAGTTTTTACTCCTTATTTGTTGACCCATCTCTCAACGGCTTCATCACAGCTATCGAGCTTGAAACCATTGACGGATAAGCCGGTCTTCATTTTATTTTCACTCTTTAAGTAACTACCTAATTCTAATTCGGCTGTACCGAAGCTACCCTCATCATTCGTGCAGAAAGGCTTGATAATCTTGCCTTTAAATTTCACTTTCTCTAAGAAAGTGTTGATGATACGTGGATATGTACGATACCAAATTGGGAAGCCGAGATAGATGGTATCGAAGTTATCGAAACTTGGGACTAATCCGGCGATTTCTGGAAGCGCGTTAGTCTCATATTCTTGCTTCGCTCTTTCGTTACAATATTTATAAACCTCACTGTATGGATCTTGAGGTCTGATTTCAAACATTGGGGATCCGGTTAAAGCATGAATTTTCTCCGCTAAAACCTGGGTATTTCCTTTGCTGAGGAATAATGGTTTACCATTGACTAAGTTTTCTCCGCGATGAGAGAAATAAATGATCACACTAGACATAAATTGTCCTCCTTACTTTATATGATACTTTTATTTTTCTATTTATGAAAATAAAAATGTGCTTATAACAAGATAATGTTGTTTTTTCTTAAGAGGGCGATGTCATCTTCGCTCCAAATACTCGCCTGTACTTCTCCGATATGCGCTTTCTCTAAAATGAGCATGCAGAGACGGGATTGACCGATACCGCCACCAATGGAAAGTGGCAATGCTTCATTCAAAATCGCCTTGTGATATGGAGATGTCATCCTCGCTTTTTCACCCTTGAATTCCATCTGGGCTTTTAAGGATTTGTCATCTACACGAATTCCCATCGAAGAGATCTCTAAAGCAATGCCTAACACTTCATCCCAGATGAGAAGGTCACCATTGAGGTGCCAATCATCGTAATCAGAGGCTCTGCCATCATGGGGTTTACCACTCTTAAGTGGCCAACCAATCTCTTCGACAAAGATCGCTTTGAATTCTTTTGCGAATTCATTTTCTCTGCCATGTCCATCTAAATCAGGATATTTCTCTTCTAGTTCCGATGTAGTGATAAACGTAACTTCATCAGTGAGATACAAACCTTTTAATTGGGGGAATCTTTCCTTAGTTTTTTCCGCTGTATATTTGAAGACACGATAGATATTGCTCACCGTTTTATGGAGATATTCTTTATTTCTCTGCCTACGGGTAATAACTTTTTCCCAGTCCCATTGATCAACGTAGATGGAATGGATGGAATCGAGTTCTTCATCTCGACGAATCGCATTCATATCGGTGTAGATGCCTTTGTTCTCTTCGATATGATATTTGCCTAAGGCATTTCTCTTCCATTTCGCGAGGGATTGAACGATTTCCACATCTTTATGCAAAGATGAAACATCAAAACTAACAGGTCTTTCATATCCGTTTAAACCATCGTTCAGGCCGCTTTCGGGAGTGACGAATAAAGGTGCGGACACTCTTTGTAAATCGAGAGCTTTCGCGAGCTCAATTTGAAAAGTATCTTTCACGAATTTGATGGCAATCTGCGTCTCTAATAAATCGAGTTTGCTTGAATATAATTTTGGAATGATTAAATTTTTCATTATTCTTGTACTTCTTCTTTAGAAGGCTCTTCATAGATACGCGGTTCATGTAAGATGACTTCATAGTAGCCATATAAGCAAACCGTAGTAATGAGACCACCCATGCCGACGTCGGATAAATAGTGCGCGCCGACGAGCATACGAGTGAACGCCACTAACAAGGTATAGGCTAAAGCGATATAGAAATAGATGACATGATGTTTTAATTCTTTGCCAGTGATAAATGGAAGCATAATAACAAAGAACATGCTCAATGCACAGACACTAGTATGACCGCTTGGGAAAGATTTGAATTCTTCTGGGCTGACATTGTATTGGCTGATTAAAGCGCTGGAGTTTGTGCATCTCTCCCACCAATTGTAGAAAAGATTTGGATGTTCGCTCACTAAAACACGATATCTTGGACGATTGAAAAGGCTTTTAACCGCGGTTGTTCCAATGAGAAGTGCGAAAGCGGCAAAAGCTGCCCCAATTAAAATCAAAACCCATAAACGAGGATTGTTCGCCTTTTTCGCAAGGAGATAGCCACCGAACATACACGCACCCATGATTGGAGTGGCCAATAAATAACCGAGCCAGACTAAGTCTGGAATATTCCAACCATTGATACCAAAGAACTCTTTCCTTGCGCAGAGCAAAACTGTTGCTCCTAACACAAGAATTGAAGCGCCAATAAACAAAATCTTTTGCCAAATCACATTAGTGAGTTTTAATCCGTGATAGAAGAATGTTCCACCCATCATTGCCAATACTCCATAACCGACAACCATTGATAAGGCGGCCATGGTAATTCCAAAGCCATTATTCTTTGAGAAGATGGCTTGGTTGATTTGTAAATCAAGGAACGATCCAACGATGATCATTGCAACGAAAACAGCCATCGCAATATAGATATGTAAACGCATCTTTTTCATAAA
>JAFZVO010000036.1 GCA_017617775.1 Bacilli bacterium
GGTGACCCATTTAAATATATGGGCTGCTACAACTACACACTAGGCGGACAAGAAACTGGACCAGACAAAGGTATCAACGGTCTAATCGATAATATGTCCACGAATATGCAAGCCGCGACTCTTAACCAACTCAGTGCCGATGAAATCATCACTGGTTTAACTCCTGAATTCTTGGATACTGATGTTCCAGCAATTCCTGGAAAATACACTCCAACAGCAGGAAAAGATAAATTCGGTAAACTCACCATTAAAGAGTTATCCGACTTCATCACTGCGGTTTACGGAGCTTAATCCAAACCCAAACAACAAACCATCCAGTTCAAATCGGATGGTTTTTAATTACAACGTAATTATTTAATTATTTTATAATATCCTTCTCTTCTTGGACGAGGTTCAGGATTCTCACAGTCCGGATATCCTATCGCCATAGAGGCAATACCTTTCACTTCTTCAGTGATGCCCCATTTCTTTAAGAGTTTCTTTCCTTCTTCAGTGGCGAATATTCCATCGGCTCTATGAATCCACACACCACCTAATCCTAAGGCATAAGCAGCGTTTAACATATTGGTATTAACAGCGGCAGCGTCTAATGTGCCGAGGAATTCATCTTTTGCTCTAGTCGTTGTGAAGACGACAATGATTGTCGGCGCGTCATAATAAGGTAGGCCTGGTCTAATTGGAAAACCCGCTCCTTTATTCAAATCCATTTTGATTTGGTTGATCATCGCGATATCATCTGGGTCTTGAACCGCAACGATAAGTGGGGACTGTAATCCCATCGCTGTCGGCGCGTACATGCCGGCTTTGATGACAGCCTTTAATTCCTCATCTTTAATCTGTTCTTTTTTGAACTTACGAATCGAGCGACGATTCAATAGCATCTCCATAGCGTCCATATCTTTATCTCCTTTTATTCTCTTCCCATTCTGCTCTTGTGATGGAATATACTCTACATATTTCTTCTCCATGGTCAAACATATTTCTAAATGTCATCCCATTAGCCTCCGCGGTTTTAATCGAGGGGATATTATCCTTATTCATGTATGAATAGACTTCATCATATTCATAATGAGTGAAGAAATAATCTTTAACGGCTTGAGTCATCTCTTTGCCAATCCCTTTTCGATGATAATCAAGACGGAGATGATAACCAATCTCTGGTCTCCATTCATCATTGATGAACTGCAAAGAAATCCCGCAGTCCCCAATCATCTCACCGGTTTCTTTAAGGATAGCCGCCCATAAACCAAAGCCATTTTTTCGATAAGAATCCTTGCACCAATTGATCCATCTCTGCACCCCATTATCATCATAGGGTTTTGGATAATATTTCATGTTGATAGGATCAGAAATCACTTTCTTAAATGAGTCAAAATCATCATCATTCATCTCGCGAAGAATTAATCTATCTGTTTCTAAAACGATATTCATATATCTAGTTTATCAAAATTGTACGATAATAATCATATGTTTAGATTCGTTATTTCAAAAGAGATGAAAATCGATCTCCTCCAGGAACAGAAAGAAGAACTCTGCACGAAGGAGACTATCATCATCGCGTGTCTCAGTGATGATGTCATCGCTTTTGATATCTATTTAGATGCCACTATCATCGGATTCGCGATGTTTTCCAGATGGAAACCAGGAAATTATTTCTTATGGAATTATGCGATTGACATGCTACATCAAAACAAAGGATACGGTGAACAAGCATTATACGAATTATTTGATTTGATGAAAAACCAATACGGTGCAAAAGAGATCACCACCACATACCTATGGGGCAATGATCATGCTAAGCATGTCTATGAAAAAGTCGGCTTTAAAGAAACCGATGTTATTGATGAACCTGGTTGCCATGAAGTCAACATGCTAATTAAAATATGAGCGCATCGCATGTGCCTGTGATATAATTATCTTTATCATGGATTTCGTGACTGGATTGCAAACATATTTTACGATTGCTCTTGATGCATCGATGTATGTGACATTCTTCTTCCTCACCATCGGATTAGTGATTTTCGACTGGCCAGAAAAATATGACACGAAAAGTGTTCTCATCCTCCTCGCGAAGATACTAGGCGTCTATGTAGGTTTCGTCTTATTCGAATCTTTTGCATTCGCCTTCGCGATGCTCTTCATGCCGTATGGAATGTTCATCTACACTGCCTCATTCTGCGTCATCCCTATCATCTACATCGCAATATTTGTTAAAGATACTAAAATTAAAAAGATCATCAAAATGGAAATCGTTGTCGCCACGGTCCTCAACGTCGGATCAATCGTTGACTTCCTCATTGATATGGTCGAGCAAGGTACCGGTGGTAACCTAGTTCTCAATGTCATTTGTCGTATCTTCCCATACAGCATTTTGGTATTCATCTCTTATCTATTAAAGAAATTCGATATCGGAAGATTGAAGACATTAACAAAATCTCAGATTTTCCTCGTCTCCATGACGACATTCATCCTTGTTGGCACTGCCTTATGGGAAGCGAACATAAGTACGGATAGCTTCTCGATTATGTGGCTCCTCATCGCTTCTGATGCCGGTGGATTATTCGTCCTCGTCTATATGTATTACACGATGCATTCAGTGATGGAGAAAAGACATCGTATCACCACATTAGAAGTTCAATCCTCTATCCTTGAACTCGAAAAGGATAGTTTAAGAATCGACCAAAAGAATCGTGAAGAGCTCATGAAGATTCGTCACGACTTAAAAAATCAGCTTTCTTACGTCAACGCATTATTAATCGAGCAAAAAAACGATGAAGCGCAACAATACTTAAAAGGTCTATTGGAACAAAAGGAAGAATACTTAGAAAGCTTCTCCTGCTCTAATACAGTGATCTCTGGTATCGTCAATCTCGAACTCACCAAAGCAAAGATTGAAGGCAAGAAGATCAAATTCCGCGCGGTGGTCCCACCTCGTCTCCCATTTGAAGATTCTGACTTATTATCCCTTATCACTAATGTCGCAGATAACTGTATTGAAAACTTCGTTCCTGAAAATGATAACGATCAAATATTGATCTCCATCCTCACCCAAAATGATTACTTAAGAATCGTTTCTTTCAATACAGTAGACGTTGAAAAAGCGACAAAGAAATTCTTGTCGACCACAAAAAGCGGCAAAGATCATGGATATGGGACGAAAATCATCAAGAATATTACTGATAAATACCATGGCTACTCCACATTCAAGATTGAGAATAATAAATTCATCTGCGATGTCGTTTTAGATATGTCCTACAGGAGTTATCAGAAATGATTAAGATTGCTTTATTAGATGATGATAAGACAGCCTTAACGATTTCTAAAGGCGTCATCGAACAGTTCTTCCAAGAGAAGAATATTCCTTTCTCGGTTGATGCTTTCACCGCCTCTCAAGCCTTCGTCGCGATGGCGAAAGAAGAGAAATATCAACTTGTATTTTTAGATATCGATGTCGATGAGATGAATGGGATTGACGCGGGTAAGATCGTCAAAGATATCGATCCGCAGACCGATATCGTCTACCTTTCTCAAAGAGAAGATTTAGTCTTTGATACATTATTCCTCCATCCATTTGGTTTTATTAGAAAATCCAAGATTTTGCAGGATTTCCCTTCCGTCTTGCAGTTATATTTAGATACCCATATCAAAGAAGAAGATACCTCTAAACTAGTTGTCACCTCTAAGAACGGCATGATCAATATCGTCATCAATGACATCATGTATATCGAAGGGAATAAAAACTATCAGACCATCTATCTCAAAGACGGAACTAATTATGAGGTTAGGTTATCGATGGGAGATCTAGAAAACCAACTCGATAGCAAAGGTTTTATCCGCATTCATAAAGGTTATCTTGTGAACTATGTCTTCATCCGTAAAATTGTGAAAAATGATGTCCTTTTAACCAATAATAAAATCCTCCCTCTCGCTGGAAAAAGAAGAGAGGAAATCATGGAAAAATATCTCGCCGTCTCACGTGCGAATAAATCCATATTTATGTAAAAATAAAGCAAAGAAAGACCATTGAAGGAGGGAAACCTCTTTTTTTCTTTCGTCCCTAAAAAGGCGACTTTCATCCCAAAAGGAATACTTTATATCCCTTATTCACACTTCTTGTCCCAGTTCAAAAATAAGTATTTTTATTTGTAATAGTCTATAAGCACTTGAAAAAAGATTTTTAAAGAAAAGGAGGAATACGATGAAATTCTTTAAGAAGACGACATTGTTAGTTACAACTCTTGCCGCGACTAGTCTCGGTTTAGCGGGTTGTAAAAGTAATGTCAAATTACCTGTAACCTTCGTCGCCGCGACATCAAGCGCTTATAACGCAGAAGTCCAAATCGGTGATTATGATTACAAGTTCCAAGGAAAAGTAGACCAAAAGAGCAACAATTTCACTCTTAAAGGTCTCGTTCAACAACGTCACCATGGTTCATCTGGTGGTCAACAAGGTGGGCCAGGAATGGGTGGCGGCTTTGGAGGCTGGGGAGGCGGCGGAGGTGGCCAAGAAGCACCAAAACCAAACCCAACGAGCATCACTTTAGCAGGTGCGAAAACCGAAGTCTTCATCAACGAAGAGTTCAAACTCACTGTCAATGCAGAACCAATGGGTGCCGACACAAGCGTCGAATGGACATCCTCAGACGAGAAAGTTCTCACAGTGAAAGACGGCACAGTTACACCGGTCGGAGAGGGTAGCGCCACTGTCACTGCGAAGAGCACAAAAGATCCAGCAGTTACTGCCACGACTGCAGCAATCACAGTGAAAACTGAAGATTTAGAAGCCCATAACTGGACTCTAAATGGTACTTACACAATGGATGAGGGATATGGATATGTCATCACCCTCGATGATGAGAGAAAGACTGAAGTCCACGTCGACTTCGATAAAGTCCAAGGTCGTCATCAATTCTACTACACTGTGGACATCGAAGGTAACAAGTCCACCATTCTCTTCCAAGCCAAAGATCCAACTTTCAAAGATCAATTAGCGAAAGATTACAAGACTTGGGATGAGAGAGATTCCAAATACATCTACTACGCGAAAGCGACTGGTAACAATGGTTCCTTGGCGACAGCTTATCTCTATCTCCACAATGATGGAAGTGCCGTTGTCAACGTTCCAAGCGGTGTCAACAGAGCGTATACATTCGGTCTCACTTGGACAGAAGATGCTAATAAAATCATCTCCTTATTCAATGGCGAATTATTACTCGGCAAATCCAAAAACTCAGTCAATGCTGAACATCCAGGTAGCTTGCTCAACTATAGCAGTTACACATTCTTACGTTCCGATAACACAAGTGTCAAATGGAAAAAATTAGTTCTTTCTGATTTCGAAGGCGCCACTGCTCACGAATTCGTTGGTTCATACACATTATCTGGACCAGATGGTGGTACAAAAGAAGTCAACCTCAACTTCTATAACGGCGGAGTTGCCAAATTATATAATGGCAGCTGGAACGCTTCTGAAGAAGGTACTTGGGAACAAGTCGGCGATAGCTTCACCCTCACATTAGGTGACAAGCCATATCCAGTGACTAAAGAAGGCGATAAGTTAGTCGTCAATTACAAGATCGAAACACAAGGTTTCTTCGGTAAAGAAACTATCGATGTCAAATTAACACAAACTAAGTAAGGAGAATAGATATGGAAAACGAAAATAAAGTCTTAAAATTTCTTAAACCATTCAATCGTTGCTTAGCTATTGTTTCAATCTTACTAAGCATTGCTGCTATCACAGTCTTAATCATGTACAACTTCGCAGATGTCTTCACGATCTACACTGATGATGGCACAAAATACGCGGATGGCTTCAGCTATCAAGGTTATCAATCCATCTTCGCCGGTGTTGGTAACATGATCATTCAAGGATATACAGAAGCAACATTCAACATCTGGACATTCTTAGGATGTTTCTTACCTCTCATCGGCTGCTTATTCTGCGTTGTTATGTTATCCACTAACTTCGCTAGAAGAGGCACAAACAAGAAAAAAGCAATCTTAGAAGGACTCGTCGGTGTCTTCCTAATCTTCGGAGCCATCGTCTTATATAACTGTGACTTCTTCTGGATTGAAAACGCTAAGAACGTCACTGGTTCTTATACATACTACTACGAAGCATACTTACTCCCTGCTATTAACGGAGA
>JAFZVO010000037.1 GCA_017617775.1 Bacilli bacterium
CAAAGACTTAGATGAAGGATATGATTTTGCAGATTTATTAGAGGCCGCTGGTAAGACTAGCATCCCTCGTATTAGATTTACAACATCTCATCCATGGGATTTCAATGACCGCATGATTGAGGTGATTGCTAAATATCCAAACATTATGAAATTCATTCATCTACCAGTCCAGTCTGGTAATACAGAAATGCTGAAGAGAATGAATCGTCGTTATACTCGTGAAGATTATCTCGATTTAGTGAAGAGAATGAAAGATAAGATTCCAGGGTTAACATTATCCACTGATATCATCGTTGGATTCCCAAACGAAAGCGATGAAGAATTCAACGATACATTAACTATCGTTGATGAAGTTGGATATGATGCGGCCTTTACCTTTATCTATTCTCCAAGAAGAGGAACTCCCGCCGCGAAGATTGAAGATCCAATCTCATATGAAACGAAGGTGAAGAGATTTAAAGAGCTCGTTTCTCATCTAGAGAAGAGCATTTCTTCTAAATCTAATGAGATGATTGGTAAAGTATATCCCGTCCTTGTTGAAGGGGTGAGCAAAACCAACAAAGAGATGTTCTCTGGTTACACAGAGAATAATAAACTCGTCCATTTTAAAGCGGATGAAACTCTCGTCGGCAAGATTGTTAATATAAGAATCACTGAATCCCATACATACTCGATGCTAGGAGAACTCGTCAAATGATCTATGTCATCATGGGTCCAACGGCATCAGGGAAGAGTAACGCCGCTCACGCGTTAGCGGAGCGTTTCAACTGTCCAATCATCAACGCGGATGCTTTTCAAATCTATAAAGGGATGAATATTGGAACTAACAAAGTCAGTACGGATGATAAGAATTATTCTCGTTACCATCTTTTAGATATCGTTAACCCAGATCAGACTTATTCCGTGATGGAGTACCAAAACTCTTTTAGAGATACTTTAAAAGAATTACAAAAACAATATAAAGATATCGTTGTCTGCGGTGGTACAGGACTATATATCCGCGCGGCAACATATGATTATACATTCCTCAAAGAGGATTCTTTTGATGAAGCTTATGATGAGCTCTCTAACGAAGAGCTTCATATGATGCTCACTAGGCTTGACTCTCAAGAAGCTGAGAAGATTCATCAAAACAATCGCAAGAGAATGATCAGAGCGATCAACCTCATCAATAAAAGTGGGGAAAGCAAAACTTCTCTACTAGAGAAACAAGAACATAAACCCATCTTTTCGACTGAGGAAATAACATATCTATTTATCAATCCAAATCGCGAAGAGCTCTATAACAACATCAACCAACGCGTTGAAGAGATGTTTGATAATGGGCTTATCGATGAAGTGAAAGGTTTGTTAGACAAATATGAAATGTCACAGACAGCCACCCAAGGAATTGGCTATAAAGAAGTAATTTCTTACCTCAATAATGAAATCTCTTTAGAAGAATGCAAAGAACTCATTAAAAAAAGAACGAGAAACTATGCAAAGAGACAAGTGACATTCTTCAAACATCAGTTCAAATCTAAAGAATTTGAAACATATCAGCAACTCATCAATTATTATCTTTCATAATCATTTTATAAATGATACCATTTACTTTAATTAGGGGAGAAATTGATTATGGAGAATATTTTTGAAATAGCAAAGAAAGCTCGTATTCCTGAGGAATATCTCATTCCTTATGGACGCGATAAAGCTAAGATTGATTTGAAAATCAACGAAACATTAAAAGACCAACCAAATGGCAAGTTAGTGCTGGTGACTGCCATCACTCCAACAAAAGCTGGTGAAGGAAAGACAACGACATCCATCGCTTTACAAGATGGACTCAATTATATCGGCGTTCATTCAATGCTCTGTTTAAGAGAGCCTTCTTTGGGCCCTGTTTTTGGCATTAAAGGTGGCGCGACTGGTGGTGGAAAAGCTTCCATCATCCCAAGTGAAGACATCAACTTGCACTTCACAGGTGATATGCATGCGTTAACAAGCTCTATCAACCTCATCAGTGCGGTGATTGATAACCATATCTTCCAAGGCAACCAATTAAGAATCGATCCAAATAGAATTCTTTGGAAACGTGCCTTAGACATGAATGACCGTGCGTTAAGAAATGTCACAGTGAGCAATGGCGAGAAGAAAGTCGCTCCTCGTAGAGAAGAATTCGTCATCACAGTGGCTTCTGAATTAATGGCCATCCTTTGCTTAGCGGCAGATCAAGATGATTTCATCAGAAGAATCAATAACATCATCGTCGCCTATGACCTCGATGGTAATCCAGTGAAACTCGAACAACTCAGAATCTCTCATGCGGTTTGCAAACTCATGAAAGCCGCGTTCAATCCAAACCTCGTTCAAACATTAGAAGGCAATCCATGTATCATACACGGTGGACCATTCGCGAATATCGCCCATGGTTGTAACTCCATCATCGCCACTAAGTTAGGTCTCAAGTTAGCCCCAATCGTGGTCACAGAAGCGGGCTTCGGCGCGGACTTAGGCGCGGAGAAATTCCTCGATATCAAATGCCGTGTCGCTGGCCTCAAACCAGATGCGGTCGTAATGGTCGCGACAATCCGTGCCTTAAAAATGCATGGCGGTCAACCATTTGAAGAACTCACTACTGAAAATGTTGAAGCTTTAAAGAAAGGTGTCCTCAACTTACAGCATCATTTAGAGAATATTGCCAAGTTCGGCTTACCTACTGTCGTCTGTATCAACCACTTCACAAGCGACACAGAAGCGGAGACCAAAACCCTCCGTGAGTGGTGTGAATCCAAAGGTTATAAAGTGGCCTTCTGCGATGCCTTCTCTAATGGGGCAAAAGGTGGGGAAGAACTCGCGAGATTAGTCTTAAAAACATTAGAAAATGAAAAGGCTGATTTCCATTACTTATATGATGAAAAACTCCCGATTTGCAGCAAAATTGAGAAGATTTGTAAAGAAATCTATCGTGCCGGAGAAGTTGTCTATACCGAAGAGGCGAAGAGACAAATCGCGGATTATGAAGCCCTTGGTTTCGATAAGACTCCAGTCTGTATCGCTAAGACTCCACAATCCATGACTGATGATCCAAAAGTGTTAGGTGCACCAGTTGGATTTACCATCACGATTAGAGAAGTCAGATTGTCCGCTGGAGCGAACTTCATCGTTGCTTTGACCGGTGCCATTATGACCATGCCAGGACTCCCAAAAGTTCCAGCCGCGGTCCTCATGGAAGATAAAGAAATATAAAAAATTAAAATAAAAAGTAAAAAATTTCGATTTTTGCCCTCTTTATTATTAGGAGGGTTTTTTATGCCGGTATTAAAAATAAACCATGTCAGTAAACAATTCAAACTATCCGAAGAAGCCGTTACTACTGCCCTAAACGATGTATCAATAACATTTCCAGATGTCGGATTAGTGGGCATCCTCGGTAAATCAGGATGTGGCAAGTCCACATTATTAAATCTCATTGCTTTGCTTGATAAGCCAACATTAGGAGATATCTTAATCGATGGTAAAAGCACCAAGCGATGGAAGAGAAAGACGATTGATGATTTTCGTCGTAATGAAATCGGCATCATCTTTCAAGCTTACAATTTATTAGAAGATCAAGATGTCATCTATAACATCTCTTTGCCTCTTCTCATCAACGGCTTCTCATATAAAGATGCTGAGGAGAGAGTTATTAATCTACTTGAGAGCATTGATTTCCCAAAAGATTTATATCATCAGAAGGTGAATAAACTGTCTGGTGGTGAAAAACAAAGAGTGGCAATCTTAAGAGCGATATCAATTTCTCCTCGCATCCTTTTATGTGACGAACCCACAGGCGCGTTAGATAGTGAAAA
>JAFZVO010000038.1 GCA_017617775.1 Bacilli bacterium
ACCGAAGTATTCACCACCTGGATAATAGATGGAGACACCGAAACAGCAAAGGGCTAAGACACCGAATAAAACTTTTAAAGCGATGTGATATTCTCCTTTGATGATGAAGGCGATGAAACCGCCACCCATCGCGGCGACAGCAGCAAAGCCAATCGTTGGTCCAATCGCCGAAATGGTGAGACCTAATCCATTAGTGGGAGAAGCAATCGCACGGGAAATATCGAGATCAAAAAATGACCCTAAAAGGATTCCAATAATCGCGACACCCCAAACAATTAATAAAGGAATTCGCATATTTTTCATAATATAAACCTCTTTCTCAATTATTATACCTCTTTGTTCAAATAGGTTATAATAAATCTATAAGGTAACAAATATGGTAGTTTCAATTATTCTCCTCGCTTTAGGCGCGGTCATGGCCACTGTTTTCATTATTAGTAAAGTCACTAACTATTCTTTGAAGACGATCATCTTTAAGACCATCGCCTCCGCCTTCTTTGTCGCATTAAGCATTTATCTTTTAATCACAGTCGAAGGGCATTTCCTCTTCAAACTGTTCACAGTGTTAGGGTTGTTTTTCGGATTCTTAGGCGATTTCCTCTTGGGATTCAAATATATCACATCGGGTAAAGCCAAAAAGATTTGGATTCTCGCAGGTATGTTTGCTTTTGCCTTTGGACACATCTTCTATATCGTTGGATTGTTCAATGAATTCTATATTGCTGGCCAGTGGTGGTTCATCCTCTTGCCATTAGTCACTGCCTTATGCTTATCATCTATCTATATGGCGATTGCTCCACGCGTGGGCATTCAGTTTGGCAAGTTGTTACCATTTGGTTTATTCTACCTTGCTTGCTTATCCACGATGTTCGCAACATCTTTATACATGGCGATAGCCCATGGCTTTGCTAACACCACATCAGTGATCTTCTTTATCGGTGCATTCTTCTTCGTCTGCAGCGATACGATGTTGACAGGTTCTTATTTCAAAGCCGGGAAGAGACCAGGTTGGTATAACGGTCTATATTCTGTTTTCTATTATCTCGCGCAATTCTTAATCGCGTTTTCGATATTCTTCTTGGTATAAGGGGGTAAACTTATGTTTAAATTCTGGGGAGATGGCTCTGATGCCTCAAAGAGTTTAGTGGATGCAATCCGTGTTCGTGCGACGGATAACTTCAACTGGACTTTCATTTTTATTCTCGCGGTAGTCTTCTATGTCTACTGGTCTGAGATGCATAAGAAAAACTACAAGATTGTATTCGCTGGTTTAGCCTTATATGGCGTTCACTGGTTATATGAGATCATGAATGCGATTATCGCGAAAGCTTCTGGCTATCCTCTTTGGGCGGTCTCTAATGATTCGACGACATTCATCCTCTTAATCGGCGTGAGCTGGGAATTATCGATGATGTTTTCCGTTGCGGGTATCATCTCGTTCAAAATGTTACCTGCGGATGATCGCAGTATCAGATGGTTCTCGAGAAAGAAATTCAAAGGTGTCCCTTGCAAATTAGTGGGTGCCTTATCGATGGCCTTATTATTCGCTTTATTTGAATCCTTCTTAGCCGCGACAAGCAACAACTCCTTCATCTGGGTTTATCAGTGGTGGGGTGTTCTTCCAGTGTTCATCACGACTTATATTCCATTCTTCCTCGCTTCTAACTATGTTCCAGACATGAAACCAAAAGCGAGAAATATCTTCTTGATTGCTGAATGGTCATTAGTCGCGATTCTCTTAATCGTTCTTATCCCTTGTGGAGTAATCTAATATGAGCCTTAAACAAATCATCCTTCTAGCCTATGGAGGCTATCTTATCTTATTGTCTCTTCTCACCTTTATCCTTTACTATGCAGATAAAAAGAAAGCGGAGAAAAAGAAATGGAGAATACCAGAGAAGGTTCTCCTATTATCTTCCTTTTTAGGTGGGGCTTTTGGGGGATATCCAGCGATGCTCATTTTCCGTCATAAGACCAAAGGTGAGCATTGGTATTTCACATTTATCAATATATTAGGAATATTGATTCATATCGCCGCGTTAGTGGCGATTGCATTCTTTATAAAATTTGAATAATGGAATTAGAAACATATTTACCAAAATTAGAAGACCTGTGGTTCCGTAAAACTATGTTAGAAGATGAGGAGACCATGTCCTATAACCATGCCTGGGGAGGGACTGTTTCTTTTCCTAAGGACAGATGGAATGATTGGTATCAATATTGGGTTATAGAAGATGACGGACAAAGGTATTATCGATATCTAAAGAATGAGAAAGGTGTCTTTGTCGGTGAAATAGCCTATCATTACAGCGATTTTTATCATGGATATATGGCCAATATCATCATCTATTCCAAATACCGTCACCAAGGATATGGAAGAGAAGGCTTGAAGATACTTTGCGAGGTCGCGAAAGAAAACGGTATCACTTATCTATATGATGATATTGCGATTGATAACCCTGCGATTTCTCTATTCCTCAAAGAAGGATTTGTTGAAGAATATCGTACAGAAGAAATAATATTATTAAAAAAACAATTATAATTACCATCTTGATGGTAGAGGTATATAATAACTATTAGTATTAAGGAAGGTTTATCTATGAAGAAAAAACGTATTATTTCCTATGTTTTGCCTTTTCTTTTGCTAGGAGGAATGGTTGGCTCGTCTGTAGCAATGCTTTCTCCTCAAGAAGAAGCCGTGGAAGTCAAAGCGGCTTCAAAGAAAGACAACTATGAAGAGTGGATCAATTCTTGGAGCAAATCTGGCCATATCTATTTCCATTACAATCGCGGTGATAAAGCCACGGCGAGTGATTATAACGGATACGCCTTATGGCTCTGGCAACACGCGCCACAGGATTTAGATGGTTCTTTGTGGGCGTATGGCGGCAAGACCAATATCAGTGACAAACTTACTCTTCAACCGATGTCCACTGGTTTCATGAAGGCAAGCGATGTCAAAGAGAGCGGCAGCGATGTCTGGATTGATCAATTCGGCGCGATCATCGATGTCGATACGACCACGACAATCAAATCAGGCAAGAAAGGCCCTGGTGACCCATCACTTAAGGGAGCGACAGAACTCGGCTTCTTGATGGTTCTTGAATCATCGATGGGCGGTGGCACTCACTGGACGAGTGATGGTGGTAAGAACACCTATCTTGAAGGCATTGATAAAGCGGTTCGTAAAGATGGCTC
>JAFZVO010000039.1 GCA_017617775.1 Bacilli bacterium
CCAATGATCTATCTCTTCTCCCATGACTCAATCGCTGTTGGTGAAGATGGCCCAACTCATCAACCAGTTGAACAACTCGCGATGTTACGTTCTCTCCCACATTTGAATGTCATTCGTCCATGTGATGATAAAGAGACTTATGGAGCCTGGCAAATCGCGCTTAAGAGCAAAGATACTCCAACTGTCTTATTACTCTCTAGACAAGGTTTACCAACTTTAAAAGAGAGCGATCCAAAGATGGTGGAGAAAGGTGCCTATGTCGTGAGCGACAGAAAGAATCCAAAATATGTCATCATCGCGACTGGTAGTGAAGTCGACCTCGCTTTAAAAGCCCAGCTCAAACTCGATGAAGAGAAGATCCCTGTGAGAGTGGTCTCCATGCCATGTACAGAACTCTTCGACATGCAGGATGAAAAATATAAGAAACAAATTTTACCTCTAGGTAAAGATAAAACAATCTCCCTTGAAATGTTATCAACATTTGGTTGGGGTAAATACGCGGATAATAATTACGGTATCGATGAATTCGGTGCCTCTGGTAAAGCCGCGGATGTCATCAACCATTACCGTTTCGATGTCGATAACTTCGTGAATTTTGTGAAAGGAGTTAAATAATTATGGCAGAATATATGACGATGGACTGGAATCCCAAAGGGAAACTCGCCTTAAGCGAAGACATCATCTATCAACTCGTCGATAATTCTTTAAGAAACTTTAAGGGTATGGCCAAAGGGGAAAACCTGGAAAAAGGTGAATTCGCCCGCATTATCGATAAGACAGTAATCACCCAGAATAAAAACGGCATCATCGACGTCAAAGTCTATGTCGCAGTCGCGAGAAACAAGAATATTCAACGCGCGGCGAATGAGATCACCAAACACGTGAGCAGTGATTTAACATTGTCTCTTGGTCATCAACCAATCGTCGTCCGTGTGAAAGTGGAAGAACTCATCTAATGATTTCCCGTAATCAATCGCATTACATCATCATGACCGCAATCTATATCGAGCTTGCTGATTTTAACTTTGCAAAAAGTGAATCTCCTCGTCAAGCCGAAGCGGTGATTAGAGATCTTTTACCTGAAGAAGAGGAGAATATCCCTCTCTTCATCCTCGATAGCGTCAATCTCTCTCTTCTTCATTATGGAGAAGCGGTGGAAGCTTTAACTCCTTATCTCACCAACTGGAAATGGGAGAGAATTCCTCTCTTATCCCAAGCAATTCTTTTGATGAGCTATACCCATTTCTACTATGTAGAAAAAGGAAAGGTCGATAAGAAAGTGGTGATCAACACCGCCGTTGAACTCGGCAAGAAATATGTCGAAGAGAAGCAGGCAAAATTCATCAATGCGATCTTAGAAAAAGTCTTAAAATAATGGAAAGAATCGTCTATTCAGTTAAAGATATCAACACCTATATCAAGGCGTCTTTAACTAACGACGATAATCTCAAATATGTCTATGTGAAAGGTGAGATTTCTAACTGCAAGATCGCCGCGACAGGACATATCTATTTCTCAATCAAAGATGATGATTCAATCATCAACGCGGTGATGTTCGCCAATATGGCGAATAAACTTACCTTCATGCCGAAGAACGGTGATGAAGTGATCCTCCTCGCAAGCGTGGATGTCTATGTCCCGAGAGGTTCATATCAATTATTCGTCTATGACATCTCTTTAGAAGGACAAGGAAACATCCTTTTAGAATTAGAAAAGCTCAAAAAGAAATTAGCCGCGGAAGGATTATTTGATGAATCACGAAAAAGAAAGATCAACATCTACCCAAAAGCAATTGGGATTATCACCGCGAAGAACTCCGCGGCGATTAGAGACCTTCTCTATAACATTAAGAGAAGATATCCAGTCGCTGATATCTATTTCTTCCCGCGTCTGTCCAGGGAGAAAACGCTCCTAAAGAATTATTAGAAGCCTTTAAGAAATCGCAAGAATATGATTTAGATACTCTGATCATCGGTCGAGGTGGTGGAGCGAGTGAAGATCTATCCGCCTTTAATGATGAAGCCTTGGTGAGAGCGGTGGCGACTAGTAAAATGCCAGTCATCGCGGCCGTCGGTCATGAAATCGATTCGACATTAATCGATTATATCGCCGATAAAAGAGCCTCAACTCCCACAGGAGCAGCCGAACTCGCCACTGTGGATCAAAGAGAAATCTTACAGAAAATCATGTATGCTTCTGATGATATGAAAGAGGCTTTAAGAAGTAAGGTCGAAAACATGATAGAAGAGACTTCTTCTTATAAAGAAGAACTAGTCAATTCTTTAAAGAATAAATTATATAACTATAATCTTAGATTATCGGCTTACGAGAAACAGTTAAGCGCCTTAAATCCGAAAGGCGTCTTATCAAGAGGATATTCCATCACCCTTGATGCTTCTGGTAAACCGATTAAAGATCAAAAAGATGTGAAGAAAGGTGATAGATTAACAACGATCCTTGAAAAAGGTAAGGTGACTAGCACTGTGGAGGACTAATTATGGAAGAGAAGAAATATGATTTTGAAGCTTCTTTAAATAAACTCGAAGAGATTGTGAATAAAATTAACGATCAATCTTTAGGTTTAGATGAATCCTTAAAGCTCTATGAAGAAGGAAGCAAGATCGTCAAAGAATTAGAAGAGGCTCTTAAAAAAGCTAGTGAAGAGATTGAAAAAGTTATCGAAGTAAAATAATGAAACAAGAAGTTATTCATTACGATTTGAAAAACATTAAGAATCCAGATTTCTTAAAGGATATTTCCTATCGAAATTTGGAGGTTTTGTCGTCCGATATCACCGACTACCTAGTGGATGTGACCAGTAAAACTGGTGGACATTTATCTTCTAACTTAGGAGTCGTGGATGCGACGATCGCTTTATGCCGCAGCTTTGATTTCAGCAAAGATAAAATCATCTTTGATGTTGGACAT
Source organism: Bacilli bacterium (assembly GCA_017617775.1). Next base: position 2,929 of record JAFZVO010000039.1, read on the forward strand.
CAATCCTATACATATAAGTTATTAACCGGAAGAGATTTAACCTCTTTAAGACAGAAAGATGGCATCAGCGGATTCCAGAAAGTTAATGAATCTCCATATGATCATTTTGAATGTGGGCATTCCTCAACTTCGATATCTGCCGCGTTAGGTATGGCAACAGCGAGAGACCTCAAAAATGAGAACTATGAAGTCATCTCCTTTATCGGCGATTCATCAATCGTTAATGGATTAGCTTTTGAAGGCCTTAATAACTGTAGAGACAATAAACATAAGATTATCGTCGTCTTAAATGATAACGAGATGTCGATCTCTAAACCTGTCGGCGGTGTGTCTCACTTATTAAGAAAATTCCAATTCTCTAAGCTCTACGCGAGAAGTAAGAATATCTTTGTTCGCATCACCTCAAAGGGTAAAGTTGGTAAAAAAGTTTATAACTTTTTCTATAAATTAAAGAATCGCATCAAGAGAAGATTCTTAACGATGACAATCTTTGATAATCTCGGTTTCTCCGTTATCGGTCCAATCGATGGACATGATATCAAAGGAATGGAAAAAGCGTTTGCCAAAGCGAAACGAAATAGCAAATCAACAATAGTGATCATCAAGACTATCAAAGGCAAAGGCTATAAGTACTGTGAAGAAGATAAACAAGGGACTTGGCATGGTGTTGGTCCATTTGATAAAGAGACTGGTAAACCTCTTACAAAACCAGGTGTCTCTTGGAGTGCATATTTCGCCGATCTCATCGATAAGAAGATGATGAATGATAAATCAGTGGTGACAATCACCCCTGGTACAGGTTATGGTAGCGACCTCAACAAGATTGAAAACTATTATCCTACACGTATTATAGATGTGGGTATCGCAGAAGAGCACGCGTTAACATTCGCGAGCGGTTTATCCATCAGCGGTGTTCACCCCATTGTCTGCATCTATTCAACATTCCTCCAAAGAGCGTATGACGAATTATCTCACGATTTAGCGAGAATGGATTTGAATGCGACGATCCTCGTGGACCGCGCGGGTCTCGTTGGAAATGATGGTGACACTCATCAAGGCATCTATGATGAAGCCTTCTTATATAGCATTCCAAACGTGACGATTACGATGCCAGCGAACACTTTAGATGCGCAGTATTTGTTCGATCAATCTTTTGAGAACAAAGGACCATTCGTCGTTCGCTTCCCAAGAGAAGATGTACGAATCAATGAATTAATCTATCCATTTAAATATGGAAGAGCAATCAAACTAAGAGAAGGAAAGAAAACTGCAGTTGTCGCAGTGGGTCCAGTCATTCAAGATATCCTTGATAAAGCGAATCAAGAGAATAAAGATTTCACCCTCTATAACTCATTATTCATCAAGCCAATCGATTTAGAGATGGTGAAAGAGCTCACAAGTTATGACAAAGTCATAATCTATGATGTCTACGGGACTAAAGAAGGCCTCGCCTTACACGTTATCGAAGCTTTAAATAATCTCGGATATAAAGGTCAAATCAAGACGTTATGTGTCCCTGATGCTTTCATCAAACAAGCAACTATTAAAGAGCAGAGAGAAGATTTACATATCTCCCTTGATGATTTATTCCAGGAGATTAAATAATGGATCTCTCGGACGCCATTGAATTATATTCACAGTATATTCTCGTAGAGAAAGGTCTCCTTCCTTCTACCTTAGAAAACTATAAAGAAGATCTTTTCCA
>JAFZVO010000040.1 GCA_017617775.1 Bacilli bacterium
CCCGTACTGGTGACATGGATCCAAGCGTTTTCAACTATGTTGTCTCCGTCACTGGTAAATCCGCGGAAGAAGTCTATCAAATGTTCAATAAGAAATCCGGTTTCTTAGGTGTTTCTGGTATTTCTAATGACTCCCGTGATGTTCTCGCCGCTGTGGAAAAAGGCGATGAACATGCCATTTTAGCCAACAACTTATTCAATAGAAGAATTGCTGACTATATCGGTCAATATTATGTGAGATTAGGTGGATGTGACCTCATCATCTTCTCCGCTGGTATCGGTGAAAACGAACCAAGAACCAGAGCCTCTGTCGGCAAATTATTAAATGAAGCTTTAGGTGTCGAAATTGATTTAGAAGCCAATAAAGACTTAAGAGGCAAAGAAGCCGTCATCTCCACTCCTAACAGCAAGATTAAAGTGGTCGTCATCCCAACGGATGAAGAAGTGATGATCGCTCGTGATGCCTATCAACTCTGCATCGTCGAAGGAAAGAAATCCAATTAATGAATAGAAAATTACCCGACATCATTAAAACGGAAAGCAAAAAGTATCAAAAGGAATATCGTCGCATCATCAAAGCGATTGAAAAGTTTGATAAGATTGCCATCTTTCGTCATACCACTCCTGACTATGATGCGTTAGGCAGTCAACTTGGCTTTGCCAGTTGGATCAAAGATAACTTCCCTCATAAAGAAGTCATCTGTTTAGGCGATAACCACTATAACTACACACCAAGAGTCTTTAAAGAAATGGACAGAGTCAACGCCAGTTGGTTTGATTCTCCAACTCTTGCTATTCTTGTCGATGTCGCTAACACTCCACGAGTTGCTGATCCCCGATTCAAAAAAGCGAAATATAAGATTAGAATAGACCACCATCCAAAAGTGGAAGATTGGGGTCGAGTCATCCTCATCGATGAATCCTATGTCGCATGCGCGGAAATCCTCGCCGTGATGTTCTTATCTCTAAGAGATAAATACACATTGTCGTATGAGACCGCGAAAAATCTCTATATGGGAATCGTCGGTGATTCAGGAGGATTCCGTTATCAACATACTGAAGCGAGAACTTTCGCGATTGCTGGGGAACTGGTCAACACTGGTTTAAACGTCACGGAAATCACCCAAAACATGTTCTTAAAGCCAAGAAATGATTTGGACTTAAAGAAGTACATTTTAAACAATTATTCCGAGAGTGAGCATGGTGTCGCATATTATATTCTCACCGACAAGGTCCAAAAAGAACTCGGTGTTGAGACTGAACAAGGTAAAGAAAGCATCAACATCTTCGCGAATATCGATGGCATCAATGCCTGGGTCAGCGCGACTGAAGATGTCGAAGACCCAGTCTGGAAATGGAGAATATCATTAAGAAGTAAAATCACTCCAATCAACGAAGTGGCATCCCACTTTAATGGTGGCGGTCATGAAAATGCTTCTGGCGCTAAACTCAAAAGAATTGAAGAACTCCCAGCTCTCATCAAAGAATTAGACAATTTATTTATAAAATAAAAATATTATGATTTTTGCACCTCTTCACATCATTAGTGGATATTCTTTTCTCAAAAGCGGATTAACGATTGATAAAATCAAAAAAGCCGTCAAAGAGAATGATTATTTTGGTGCGGCCATCACCGATAATAACGTATTGTTTGGTATCCCTAAATTCATCAAAGAGATGGATGAATTAAATAAACCATATCTCGTCGGGATGGAGATCAATTATCAAGGGGATAATATCGCTGTCTATGCCCTTAATGACTGGGGTTATAAAAACCTCTGTTTATTATCTTCACTTCTTCAAAAAGAAGAAGATTTTGAATCATTCTTAAAAGAAAACCATCAAGGACTCGTGGGTATCATCTCCACTAATGAAGGTTCTTTTAAAGAACAATTCAATCAAGAAATCGATACGAAATTCACTCGATATTTGCTCAATATCAACAAGATGTTTGAATTGTTCTATTTAGGTATCGAAGTCACCTCTAAAGAAGAGGTTCATTACGCGAATAAAGTGAGAAAATTCGCCAGTGAATATACCTATTCAACGATCGCTTTCCCTCGTATCCTTTATTTAAATAAAGAGGATGCCATCATCCTCGATATCGTCCATGCGATTGATAACGATGATAAAATCACCATTAAGCAGAGATCTGGTCAGCACTACTTCATGAAGGAAAGCGATTACCAGAAGATCTATAGCAAAGTTGAACTACAGAGAACTGTTGATTTAGTGAAATCATCCTCTTTAAGTTTTGCGAAGAAAAGAGGAGAGATGCTCCACTTCCCGGTAGAAGACGCTCCGACTGCATTAAAAGAGAAAGTCTACGAAGGATTAAAAGAAAAAGGCTTAGAAACCGAACAATACACAAAACGTGCGGATTATGAAATAAGTGTCATCACCTCGATGGGATTCGCCGATTATTTCCTCATCGTCCAAGACTATATCAAATATGCCGAAGAACACGGTATCTTGGTGGGTCCAGGAAGAGGCTCTGCCGCTGGCTCATTAGTCTCATATTGTTTAGGAATCACTAAAGTGGATCCGATTAAATATGATCTACAGTTTGAACGTTTTTTAAATCCTGGTAGAAAATCAATGCCTGATATCGACGTCGACTTCATGGATACGAGAAGAAATGAAATGATTGACTACATGAGAGAGAAATATGGAGAAGATCGAGTCGCTCAAATCTCCACTTTCCAAACCATTATGGCTAAACAAGCTTTAAGAGATGTTGGAAGAATTTATGAATATCACGATTGGTTAGTGGATAATCTATCAAAAGCTATCACCAATCCAAAGCTCACTCTTGCAAGCGCCTACCGCACATTACCAGCATTCAAAAAGCTCGTCGACAGTGACCCCTATTATTTAGAGATTGTTTCTTTAGCGAGCAAGATTGAAGGTTTACCTAGACAAAACGGATTACACGCGGCCGGTATTATTTTAAATAACACTCCAATGGAATCATGTTTGCCGGTCACTTTTGATATCGATGACCACTACGTCACTCAGTACGAATCAATCTACCTTGAAGAGCAAGGCTTCTTAAAGATGGACTTCTTATCCTTAAGAAACCTTACTACTATTGATGCCTGCGTTAATCTAATTAACGAGAGATATCCAGATGTTCATCTCGATCCTAAACATATCGATTATGATAAACCGGAGACATATGAACTCATCTCCAAAGGCCAATTAACCGGTATCTTCCAGCTCGAAAGCGCGGGTATGCGACGCGCTGTGAAAACTATCAAACCATCTCGATTTGAAGATGTTGTCGCGGTAATCTCACTTTTTAGACCCGGCCCAATGGATTCTATCCCCTCCTATGCGAGAAGAAAACATGGTTTAGAAAAAGTCACCTATATCTCTGATAACCTCAAAAGTGTTTTAGAAGATACGTATGGCATCATCACCTACCAAGAACAAGTCACGTCTATCGCCATGGTGATGGCGGGTTTCTCCATCAGTGAAGCCGACTTATTCAGAAGAGGTATTTCCAAGAAAAAAGCCGACGTCTTAAAGACGATGGAAGCCAAATTCATCGAAGGATGCAAGAAAAACGGCTATTCTGAAAAGCTCAGCAAAACCGTCTATGAAGCGATTATGAAGTTTGCCAACTATGGCTTCAATAAATCGCACGCGGCTGTCTACGCATATCTCGCCTGTGAGATGGCTTATCTCAAAGCCCATTATCCATTAGAATTCTACGCTTCTATTATGATGACTGCCGCTTCCACAAGCGACACGAAATTCTCTGAATATGTCTCTGAGATGCGTTCTCGTAATATCCCTGTCTATCTCCCTGATATCAATATCAGTGAAAAGAACTTCATCATTTATGATGATGGACTTATGTACCCATTAGGAGAAATTAGAGGAATCAACTATATACTCGTGAACAACATCCTTGAAGAAAGAAAAGAAAACGGACCATTCAAAGACTATTTCAACTTCATCGTCAGAATGTTTAAATACGGAATTACGGAATCCGGATTAGAAAAACTCATACGCGCGGGTGTATTTGATAAATTCAATCCATCCCGTGCTTCTTTGCTCGCCTCGATCACAAAAGGTTTACAATATGCGGAGATTATCTCCAACGGCCATGGACAAGTCTTATTAGATGATTCCTTAATCCCACCTCCAGAACTACTCCATGTGGAAGATAACCCCCTTGATAATCTCAATGATGAATATGAAGCATTAGGAATCATGCTATCGAGCAATCCACTTTCCTATCGCCAGGATCTCTATGAGAAATATCATCTCGTATCTTTAAGTGACGCAGGCGAAGAAAAAGGCACATTTAAAGTGATGGGTATCGTCAAAGCCGTCAAAATCATCAATACGAAGAAAGGAACCCCAATGGCGTTCGTCAAACTCTTTGACCAAAGCGGTGAATTTGAGACTACAATCTTCTCTGACCTATATAGCGATAACATGCAGTATATCAAAAAGAACAACATCCTTCTTCTAGAAGGTAGCAATCGAACAAATAAAGGAGAGACAAGCTTTATCGTGAATACGATAGAGTTTGTCGAATAATAATATGAAAAAGATCACAATCATCGATGGATATTCCCTATTATTCCGCGCTTATTATGCGACCGCCTATCCAGGTGTGGAAATCATGCGCAGCCAACAAGGTGTCCCCACTAACGCGATTTTTGCCTTCTCCAATATGATGATTAAAATCCTCAATAACGCGAAAGAAGGCGAAGCGATCTTTGTCGCTCTTGATACAGGCGGGGTAACTTTTAGAAAAGAACAACTCGAATCCTATAAAGCGAATCGTAAACCATGTCCAGAAGACCTTAAAACTCAATTCCCCATCGCGAGGGACTTCCTTGATAGTCTCGGAGTTTTCCATTATGAAAAAGAAGGCTTTGAAGGCGATGATGTCGCGGGCACAGTCGCGAAGAAAGCCGAGGCTGCTGGATACGAAGTTTTAATCTATACAAGCGATAAAGATTACCTCCAACTCATCGATGATAAAATCACGGTCAAAATCATCCGTAAAGGCTTATCCGATACGATGTTAATGACCCCAACGACAGTCAAAGAAACATATGGATTTGACCCTATCAATATCATCGATTATAAGGGATTAAGAGGCGATCCAAGTGATAACCTACCAGGTATCCCAGGAGTCGGAGAGAAAACCGCGGTCACTCTCATTCAAGAGTACCAGAATTTTGATAATATCATCGCCCATGCGAATGAGATCAAAGGGAAACTTGGTGAGAACATCAGAAGCAACGCTGAACAAGGCCGTATCTCTCGTGACCTCGCAATCATTCAAACTGATATCAATCTCCCATTCTCAATCGACGACCTCGAATACCAAGGATATGAATTTGATAAGCTCAATGCATTCGCGCAACAGTTCTCTTTGAAACAACTGATGAACAAGATTCCACAGAAATGGAAAAAAGCATCCTTAACTGAGGTTGAAGTGAACCCAACTACTGTCAGTTCATTTAAAGATATCAAACTTGAAGACAAAATTGGTTTAGCCATCGACTTAGATGGTAATTATTCTAATGAACCAGTTCTAGGAATCGCTATTGCTAATAATAACGATACATATTACATCTCGATTGATGATGCAAAGAATGATGAAGTTTTAAAACAAGCACTATCTAATCCAGATATTAAGAAATATTGTTTCGACTATAAAGCCATTAAAGTGGCCCTAGCAAGATATGATATCCAAGTCGAAGGTTTATCCTTTGATGTTCTCATCGCTGCCTACTTATTAGATAGCTCTTTGAAAAACAATATCGTCCAAGCGATGAACGCCTTTGGGGTGGACCTCCAAAAAGAAGAAGTCTCATTATTTAATACAGTTAATGATAAATTTACTGCAAAAGTAGCCTATTTCTCTCTTCATTTATATGATAAAGCCTATATGGAGCTTGAGAAACTCAATGCGATCAATCTTTTAAACGGCCTGGAGTTACCATTAGTGTCCACTCTCGCGGAGATGGAGATTGAAGGCTTCCCGATTGATGTTACAATCCTCGATGAATTCGGCAAAGATTTCAAAGAGAAGATTAATGTTTTAACAAAAGAAATCCATGAACTCGCGGGAGAGACATTTAACATCGCTTCTCCAAAACAAGTCGGAGAAATCTTATATGGCAAACTAGGACTTAAAGGAAATAAGAATGCCTCCACTTCTTTTGATAATTTAAAAGAGTTAATCGGTGAACATCCAATCATTGAAAAATTATTAGAATATCGTAAATACGCGAAACTCCTCTCCACCTATGTTGAAGGTATCAAACCTCACATCCATGAAGACGGGAAGATTCACGCGCATTTCAATCAAACACAGACCACGACTGGTAGACTCTCCAGTTCAGAGCCTAACTTACAGAACATATCGATTCGCGATGAAGAAGGAAAGATGATTAGAAAAGCTTTCTATTATCCAAATCACGAATATGAAATTCTCTCTTTAGATTATTCCCAAATTGAACTACGAATTCTCGCTTTCTTATCAAACTGCAAACCATTAAAAGACGTCTTTGAATCTAACACTGATATCCATACCGCTACCGCGAAAGCCGTCTTCCATGTCGAGCAACCTACATACGCTCAAAGACGACAAGCGAAAGCGGTCAATTTCGGGATCATCTATGGCATCTCTGATTTCGGTCTTGCCGATCAGATTGGAACAAGCACAAAAGAGGCTCGTCAAATCATCAATGAATTCTATTCTAACTACCCAGAAGTCGCGAACTTCTTCAACAATATTGTCAATGAAGCCAGAGATAATGGATACGTCTCCACTCTCACCGGTCGAAGAAGATATTTAAGAGAGATTTATGATGCCAATTATCAAGTCAGAGAATTCGCCAAAAGAGCAGCGATGAACGCCCCTATCCAAGGTACAGCGGCTGATCTCATCAAGATCTCAATGATCAAAGTGAATAAAGCCTTAAAAGAAGGCGGATATAAAACAAAGATGGTTCTTCAAATCCACGATGAACTGATCTTTAAAGTTCCTTCTGAAGAAAAAGAAGAAGTCTATAGTCTCATTAAAAATATCATGGAACATGCAATCGATATCAATGTTCCTTTAGAAGTTGATGGAGGTTTTGGAGAAGATTGGTACTCCTGTAAATAGTTATGCCTGAATTACCAGAAGTCGAAACAGTTAAGAATGTCCTTACAAATATCGTCATTGGAAGAACGATTAAATCCATTGATGTTTTAAGATCATCTCAAATCGAAGGAGATATCCCGACTTTTGTGAATGCTTTAACTGGCCAGACATACCAATCTATATCTCGTATTGGTAAATTCTTAATCTTCCATTTATCAAATAATAACGTCATCATCTCCCATCTCAGAATGGAAGGGAAATATTATGACTATGATGAAAACGAAGATAACAGCAAATACGCCCGTGTGGTCTTCCATCTCGATAATAACCGTAAACTCATCTATGATGACTCTCGTTGTTTCGGTTTTATGAAATTATCTAATGAAGATAGTTATC
>JAFZVO010000041.1 GCA_017617775.1 Bacilli bacterium
GGGTCGTATGACTAAAGACCCAGAACTCAGAACAGCCACCTCTGGAAGATCTGTTGTTTCCTTCACCTTAGCAGTGGACAGCAAGTTAAAAAATGCCGACGGCAGTAGAGCGACTAGCTTTATTACCTGCGTGGCGTTTGGACAAACTGCGGAAACAATGTCGAAGTTTACGAGAAAAGGTTCTCTATTAGGCGTCATCGGTAGCTTGAATCAAAGAAAGTACCAAAGACAAGATGGAAGCACAGCTTCAGTATTAGAAGTTTTATGTGATTCTGTTCAATTCCTCGAACCAAAAGGCACAAGGGGCAGCTCATTCGAAGAGGTTCCACCATTCGATGATGCTCCAGTTGCTAATGAAGATGATAATTCTCACAATCTCGACGCAATCGATTTGCCAGATGATGACTTACCATTTTAGTTAGAAAGGAATATGTATTAACATGGCATTCAAAAAAGTGAGACCACACAAAAAGGTCTGTTATTTCAAAAAGAATAATATCAAATACATCGATTACAAGGATGTTGAACTCTTAAAGCAATTCATCACTCCAAACGGAAAGATTGCTCCAAGACGTACTACTGGCACATGCGCGAAGCACCAACGTGAATTAGCGGTGGCCATTAAGAATGCGCGTTTCATGGCTTTATTACCATACGTCGCTGATTAATTTTGTTATAACAAAGTAGAATGAAGCCGTCCTTGTTCTTAGGGGCGGCTTTTCTTTTACGTATTATCTCTTTAAGGAAATAACAATTATTGAAAATATGGTGTAAATACCATATAATTAAGGAGGTAATATATGCCAACCATAAGCATTTTTTATGGAATTCACATAATGATGTATTTAAAGGATAAAGAGCATAATCCACCGCACATCCATGCATATTATGGAAACAAATCAGCCTCGTTTCTCATTCTCACAGGTGAAATATTAAATGGTAGTTTTCCTAGTAGAGCAGCCAAGCTTGTTAAAGAGTTTATCCAAATCCATCAAAACGAATTGTTAGAGATGTGGGAAACTGGTGTCTATAAAGCAATAGAAGGATTAAACTAGAATGATTATTGATGCAATTAAAGTCAGATTTCTTGAAGATGTTGTTGTTGAGTTAACTTTTCAAGATGGAAAGATTGTTAGATATGATATGTCTAAAATGTTTTCAAAATATCCACAACTCGAAGAATTAAGGAGAAATAGAAAACTATTTGAAAATGGTTATCTAGATCCAGGTGGATATGCAATTATCTGGAATGATGACCTTGATTTCAGTGCGATGAGTATTTATGAATGTGGCGAACTAGTCGGATATGCAGAAACAACAATCAATCAACAAATAGGTGTGCTTCTAACAAAAACAAGAGAGGAATTAAAAATAACTCAAATTGAATTATCAAGATTATCACATATTGATCAAGGAGATATTTCTAAAATAGAACGAGGCCTCGGGAATCCAACTATTTCGAAAATTAATAAGCTATTTAAAGCGATGGGGAAAGATATTAAAGTATCTTTATAAATATTTGAAACAATTGATTATCGCTTTTCTATAATCACTAAATAATTCACGCTTTGTGAGTAAGTTTCAACCGGTTCACAAGTGATGGTGATGTCGATTGTTTTTCCATCTTTGCAGTGGAAGACACTATCTTTTTTCACCGTCTTTCCTTTATCGAATTTATGGAATAGTTCGAGGAATGTTTTCGCGTGTTCAGAATATTTCGCATCCTCGATATTATTCAAGACATGTTCTAGTTCTTCATTTGTATAGTGTGTATATTTCTTAAGGCCGTTGCAACCGACTGTGAATGTCCACTTATCATTGTTCTTCTCGGCGAAGTAGATGGTTTTATCGTTTTTCTCGGCGAGGATATTATATTGATCTCTTAGTCTTGATGTCTCCGTGATACGTATCGCCGATCCGTAGAATTTAGGATAGCCATCGTTATCACCGATATAGTAGAACTTGATATAGAAGACAGTGAGTTTGCCGTTTTCTAAGTAGAATCTGAACGTGCCATCCGCTCCATTGAGCTTATCTTTTTGGGCGAGTTTCAATGTTTCAAAGAGAAGTGGACGGTCTTCTTCTGGCATATAGTTTTCAATCGCTTCAAGACGGCTTTGGAATTCGCCACTCGCGACAGACTCATAGAACTGTTGATTGTATCTCACGATATCAACGCGATCTTCGCGTAAGGAGTAGATGGCGACCGCGCCGAGAATGGAGTTGAGCATCGTGTCGCTATAGACGTTCTCATCTAAGAATTCTCTTAAGCGGAATTGTTCGTTTGCCTTGGCGATAAAACCTCTATCATCAATCTTGTCGGCGTTTTCTAAAAGCTTTTCAAAACCGCTTTGTGGCATTGGGCGATAGAAATAGAATCCTTGAGTGTATCGGCAACCGAGGTTCATCAAGAAGTCAGCTTGTTCGGCATCTTCAACACCTTCGACAATCATCGCTAAACCGATTTGTTTAGCCATATTCACAACAGATTCGAGAATGCGTAATGAAGCACTTCGATTCTCATCGTTCAATTTAAGGAACAAAGCATCTAACTTAATCGCATCAACTTCAATTGATGAGAGCATGTTAAGAGAGGAATAACCGCTTCCAAAATCATCCATCAAAACCATGAAGCCATCGCTTCTTAAGCTCTTGACGAGTTTTTCAATAACCGCGCTATTCTCGGAATAGGCAGATTCAGTGATTTCTATTTTGATTAAACCGCGATCGACTTTATATTTATCCGCTAACTCGTTTAATACTTTGCGGACATCGAGAGAGAAGATATCAATTCTTGAAACGTTGACAGAAATTGGGACAGCTTTTAAACCTTTGCTTAAAATCTTTTGGAGCCAGGCGAAAACGCTTTCCCAAATATAGAGGTCAAGGTCAGTGATAAAACTATATTTTTCAAGGATTGGGATGAAGTTATTTGGCGGTATCATCTTGCCTTCTGGAGTGACCCATCTCGCTAAGGCTTCCGCGCCGACAACTTTGCCTGTTGAAAGACGGCATTGAGGTTGGAGATAGAAGGTGATTTCTTTGTTTTTAATCGCGGCGATGGCGTTCATCAATACCTTGTATTCGTCTTCTGATTCCTTGCGCTCTTCTGGGTTATAATGGATGATTTTTTTTGTGAAATCTTGGCTTGCATGATAAGCAGCGATTGAGGCCTTGTCTAATGCATCCGGTAGTGACTTTGCGTCTTTGAGAAGACAGATTCCCATCGCTGGGGCAAAGCCTTTAGAGAGGTCGTATCGATCGATCTCTTTTCTCACAGCGGAATATATCTCTTGGTAAAGTTTTTCATCATCTGGAATGACCAAAGCGAAATCATCTTGTCCAAGATAGCCGACCAAACCTTTGTTTTTATTAGCGAGATGCTCTAAACGTTTCGCGATGGTGATGAGGAGAGTGCTACTCTTCTCTCTTCCATACCATTCATCGAATAAACGGAAATGTTCGATATCGACGAGGACACTAGCCCAAACCACATCTTTTTTGCTATTGATGAGTTCTAAACCTTTTTTCGCAAAGTATTGCTCTTTTAATAATCCAGTGAAATCATCAATTTCTTTGTTATGAAGATATTTATCATCGGAACTATGACCTAGTTCACGCATCTTCGCGTTGTTGATATCATAGATATACACTCTGATAATTCCTTTTTTGAGACCGTATTCTTTGCCGGTGATAATCGCTTGCTCAAACCAGCGGTACTCCCCGTTTTCAAGACGATAACGGAAATGGGCGAAACGGAAGTTTTTAGTCTCTGACTTCTCTAGTTTTTCCATGATATGGTCAAGATTCATTAAGTCGTCAAAAATATCGATGTCAGCAGGGTGAACAGCGTGTTTCTTTGCATATTCGATAAGGGCATATGCTGTCCCATCCGTCTCGGGGGTGAGATATTTGCCAGCGACATGAGAAATGAGAGTGTAGGTGTTTTTATTGAGGTCTATTTCCGATATCTCATCGCAGTACGAATTATCTAAATAATCGAGCAAATTAAAGTTTGTGAGGCCATCAGAAAAGACACGGAAAAACTCATTACTGATCGCATAACAGGATATCTTCTTGTTTGTCATATTACTCATAATATAACAAGTAATCGTTTTTTATTCAAACACCGCTCAATGGTTTTTTGAACTTTTGTCTATAATAATGTAGTATATAAGTGCAGAGCAATTTATTGAGGTAGTCTTATGAAGAAGGAAATTGTTTTTAAGGTAATTAAATATCTCGGTTCCCTTTTAGCGGTCTTTAATGCGATTATGTTTTTCGCGATGAGACCTTGTTGGAGCGGGATCAGCTCAAAGCTTGGCTATAATGGAGATCCATCAAAAGCGATTCTCTATTACTTACCAGTTATCATCTGCGCTTTATTATTCGTCATCGCTTTATGCGATTTGATTCTTAAAGCGATTTTTAACAAGAAGTGGTTAGATATCATGTTCTTAACCATCAGCATCGTTTTCCTTGTGGTGGTTATCGTCATCATCATCTTAGGCGCTTTGGATTACATGAGATTTGTCTGGCCGAAGTTCTTCATCGGTGTCGCGGCTGCCTTAGCGATTCTTCTCGTCTATGCCGTCTTATTCATCTATCCAAAGACTCCTTTAAAAGATAGCAGAATCTTCAAGTTTGGCATGCTTGGATTATCTGGAATAATTGCCGCCGGGCTACTCACCCATTTCTCAATCAATAGAATCACTTACAAACCTGTGGTCTATGCGGTAGAGAAGAGTTATCAAATCGTCTTCTCTTCCAATTCTGAATCAACAGCGTGGGTTCAGGTTGGTGATAAATGCTATTACGATACATATGCTGGTTCCACCAAGAAATTTAGCAAAGTGCATAAGGTAGAAGTGCCGATGGAAGCGTTAGATGCGAATAAACAATATACAGTACATGTTCAAAAATCTATCTATTGTGGACCATTTGGTGGATTCCTCGGCCGCGATATTTCTCAAACTGTGGATTTCACTCCAGTCAATAGCAGTGATGGTATTCAATATCTCTCCTTCAGTGATATCCATATGAACGATTGGCAAACAATCAAAACAGCGAGTTATGTCACCAACTATGATTTCCTCGTACTCGCGGGTGATGCGATCAGCGATGTTGAAACATTTGAGGACGCTAACTTCATAAATGCGGTGGCATATAAAATTACCCAAGGTGGCAAACCAGTTGTCTATGCACGTGGCAATCACGATGTGAAAGGACGATACGGCGAACAGACACATAACTTTACCGGATCAAATGGAGAGAAGTTCTATTACAATTTCTATTTCAATGATGTATATGGCATCGTCTTAGATCTCGGTGAAGATCATGATGATGATTGGTGGGAATATTATGACACTGCTCATTATGCTTTATATCATCAAGAGCAGATTGAATTCTTAGAGAATGAAATCGCCAAACATGAATACGACGAATACAAATATCATGTGGCAGCCTGTCATATCCCAATTCCATTTATTAACTATCGTCATAATCACGTTGAAGTGAAAGAGAAAATGACCGAACTCCTCAATCAGATGGATATCGATATGTTGGTCTGTGGCCATCAGCATAACATCATGATTTTTGAACCAGGACTCGTTGCCCCTCATGAGAAACTGAAATACAACACAGCGATGTATGCGGACAAAACATACAACGGATATTTGACAGATTTCAACTTCCCATCTTTCATGGTTAGCAAACCTGGTTTCACATTCTTTGATGAACCTGGCCTATCACATTCTAAGAGTCAGATTGGTCTTTATGTTGATGCTGATTTAACTAGTGAAAAAGAGTTATGTTATTACCTCAATAGCAATGGTGAAAAAGTGGATGTCTACAACATGTGGGCGGAGAAACACTATGGAACCGAGATCACCATTGATTTAAATACAAAAGTATTCACATCTAACTAAGGAGAAAGACTATGTTTTGGACATTAAAGAAATGCTATTACCGCATCAATCAAAAAGTATTGATGTTTGCGATGTGTTTTATGAACTGGAAGGAACCCACTCTTTTAGAAGGTGATGGGGCGGTTTTAAAACTCCCTTCATTCGTCAAAGATAAAGGCATTAATAAAGTATTAGTGGTCACTGATAAGGGATTAATGAATCTCCATCTATTAGATCCATTCTTTGAAGAGATGAAGAAACAAGGTTTAGAATATGTCGTCTATGATGGCGTGCAACCTAACCCAACCATTCCAAGCATTGAAGAATGCAAAGACATGTATATCAATAACAACTGTGAAGGTATCATCGCCTTTGGTGGCGGTTCTCCAATGGACTGTGCGAAAGCAGCAGCGGCAAGAGTGGTCAAACCAAAACAATCAGTGAGAAAGATGAGAGGCTATCTCAAGGTGCATAAGAAATTACCGCCTTTCTTCGCGGTCCCCACAACAGCGGGCACTGGTTCAGAAACGACAGTCGCCGCGGTCATCACCGACCCAACGACTCATGAGAAGAATGCGATCAGCGATCCATGTCTCCGTCCAAAATATGCGGTTCTTGATCCAGCCTTAACCACTGGTCTACCTCCTCATATCACTTCGACAACAGGTATGGATGCATTGAATCATGCGGTGGAAGCTTATATCGGTAAGAGCA
>JAFZVO010000042.1 GCA_017617775.1 Bacilli bacterium
ATTTGGATTCTCCCAGTCCCAATCATCAGTGGACTCATCTATCTCGGTCTCAAGATTGCGGCAGGTAACTATTTATCCAGATTACAACAAAAGATTCAACACGATGCTTCCGAAATCGATAACTACTTAGAGCAAAGAGTGGTCATCTTAAAGAACGTCGCGGCGATCTTAGAGAAATCCATCAAATTAGACAAAGAGACTTACACCCAAATCGCGGGCTTAAGAGCGGGCAACAACTTCTCCGATGCCGAACGTGGTGAAGTCGCCAACAAAGTGGATAATGCGATGACTAAGTTAAATGCGGTCATGGAGAACTATCCAGAGCTCAGAGCCCATAACGAACTTCAATCCGCGATGAATCAAAACTCTTACTTACAAAAAGAAATTACAGCGGCGAGAAGCGTTTATAACGACACAGTCAATCAATGGAACCAAGATATCTATCGTTGGCCATGCAAGATGATTGTCGCGGCGAAACGAGGATACACAACTCGTATTCCATTCATTGCTTCTCAAGAGACAAAGAAACAAGCGAGAGAGGTCTTCTTCTAATATCCCATGTCGGTTGATAGGAAGACAAATCGAGGACTTGAAATACTGCGATTCCTGGTGACGGGAATCGTTTGTGCATTATTGGACTTCGTCGTCTCCTATTTCGTCTTGGCTGGACTCGTAAAAACAGGAATGGATAACGGATGGGCGAATGCCTTATCTATCGCCTGTGGATTCGTCGTCGGAGTAATCGTAAATTATCTCTTATCAACCTTCTGGGTTTTCCAGAATGTAAGAGACGAAAAAGCCAGCAAAAAGCCATTATTCATCGTCGTTTTCGTGCTTTTAAGCGCGGGAGCGATGCTATTATCAATCGGGACGATGGAATTGTGCGCCTATGTTTGTTTGAACGCTTGGGATGTTGATATCATCTCCAAAGCTGACCAGATTGTTGGCGAGATATTCTCCTTCACTTTCTGGGACGATATTGAATTCTGGGCTTATTTCATCTCCTTTGTGATCAAGACATTCGTCGGTTTAGTGTGGAATTATTTAACACGAAAATTCATTCTCTACCGCGAACCGAAAAAAGAAAGTGTATAATGCTATTATATGGACATCAAAATCTATAACTCATTAACCAATCGCGTCGAACCATTTGTGACTAACGTTCCAAACAAGGTATCGATGTACGTCTGTGGACCTACAGTCTACAGTGACCCCCACATCGGCAATATGCGTCCAGTGGTGGTTTTCGATGTCTTACGAAGATTCCTCACCTATGTCGGATATGATGTCACCTATGTCTCTAATTACACCGATATCGATGACAAGATTATCAAAGCGGCGAAGGAAAAAGGAATCAGCGAGAAAGAATTAACCGAATTCTATATCAAAGAATATGAGAAAGATGTGAAACTCATCGGTTCGCAAATTCCAAATATCACTCCTAAAGTCAGTGAATATATTCAAAAGATTATTAACTATGTTGATAACCTCGTGAAGATCGGCGCGGCTTATGTCGTCGATGGCGATGTTTATTTCCGCGTCTCCACAATCAAAGATTATGGCTGCTTAAGCGGCATCAATATCGAAGATCTCAAGATCGGCGCGAGAATTGAAAAAGATGACCGTAAAGAATCACCATTAGACTTCGCCTTATGGAAGAAGACGAGCGAAGGTGTATCATGGCCTTCCCCATGGGGAAATGGTCGTCCAGGCTGGCATACGGAATGCTGCGTGATGATCGATACGATCTTCCCATCTCATTATATTGATATCCATGGTGGTGGATATGATTTAAAATTCCCACATCATGAAAATGAGATCGCCCAATCAGAGGCTACTCATCATAACAAGATCGCTAAATATTGGATGCATAATGGTTTCATCAATTTCGGTGAAGAGAAGATGTCTAAATCTTTAGGTAATGTCATCACTGCCAAAGATATATTGGCCTCAATCGGTGGACCAGTGACAAGAATGATTATTCTCTCCGCCCATTATCGTCAACCAGTTAACTACACTGATGAGACTTTATTAGCCTCCAAACAACAGATCAATAAATTAACTAATGCCTACCGTCAATTAGCTTTAAAACTCCAAACTAATAACGTCAACATGGATGAGGGTAAGGCGATTAATATTGAACCATTCTTACTCGCTTTAGCGGATGATCTCAACACATCCAACGCTTTAAGTGAGGTTTATGAACTCGTGAAGCTCATCAATAATGAACTTCGTCAAAGAGAATCTAATCTCTCTTTATTGAATGATTATTTCAAAACCATCAGCGATATGTTCTATGTCTTAGGGTTAGATATTACTTATGTAAAATTAACTGATGATGATAAGAAATTGATTGCTGAATATAATTTAAGTAAACAGAACAAAGATTTCGCGAGAAGCGATGAGATAAGAAGCCTGCTCATTGAAAGAGGAATCCTCTAATGAAGGAAATCATTTATGGGAGAAATCCCGTCAAGGAAGCAATAAAGGCGAAAAGAGTCCTTAAGGTCTACATTTCCCAAGGCTTTAACGATCGGGAGCTACTCCAATTATTATCCGACAGTTTTATCCCTAAGGTCGTTAAAACTAATGGAGAAATCAATGCGTTGGCTAACGGTGGAGTACATCAAGGTATCGTTGCAGAGATCAAACCATATGAATACGTTTCATTGGATTATTTGTTGCACGCTTGTCAGGGTGAGCAAAATCCCACTTTGGTCATCCTTGATGGAATTAATGACCCCCATAATATGGGTGCGGTTTTACGAAACTGCGATATTTTTGGAGTGAAGGGTGTTATCGTCAGTAAGCATAACCAGACTCCTCTTAACTCCACAGTGGCGAAGACAAGCGCCGGGGCAATCAATTATGTTCCCGTTGCCCTTGTGGGAAATCTCAATCAAACAATACAGACATTAAAGGATAATGGATTCTGGGTTCTCAGTGCCGATGGCAGCGGTAACACAAGCTACCTTGATTTGAGGTACGATTTCCCAGTCGCTTTGGTCATTGGCTCTGAAGGCAAAGGCATCGCTCCATTGATCCTTAAGAATTCAGACTATATCGTGAAAATACCAATGCATGGGAAGGTCAACTCATTAAATGCTTCCGTTGCTTCGGGTATCTTACTGGCAAAAATAAAAGAGCAATAGTGGTAATTTCTCTAGAATAGGAGAGATTGCATTGGAAGAATTAGACGATGATACTCTCATCGCCTTAATCAAGAAGGGTGATACCCACGCAGAGACTTTGTTATGCGCAAAATACTGGGTTTTTGCAAGGAATTTAGGCAAAAAGTTTGCTTCTGTATATGCGGATTTAGGCTTGACTGTCGATGATTTTTCGGCGGTCGCTTTTTCTAGCATCGTCATCGCGATGAAGAAATACAAACCAAACGAGCAACAGTCATTCAAGAGCTATTGGACAGTGATTGCGAAGAATCAGTGCATCAATTTTGTGCATGATAATTCTTTTATCGACTTCGCTGAGCAGAGACCAATTTCCCTCGATTCCCAAATTCGCGAAGATGGTTTAACCCTTCATGAGACGTGTGGTTCAGACGACTACCGAATGACATTCGGTGTGACGACTGAGCAACTCTATAATTTTATCGCATCCGAGGACTCACCGCTTAGCCAAGATGAGAAAGTGGCCGCGTATTATATGTTCTTACAAAACTATGATTTCAACGACCTTAAAATGCTCACGAAATGGACGGCTGCAAAGGTGTATCGCGTTGCGAAAAAGGCGAGAAAGAAAGTATCTAACTTTTTTAAAAGTGGATACTTTAAATACTAAAGCATGTTATAATAGCAGGCGTGGAAAAAATAGTAATTAAAAATCTATCATATTCATACACTGCTAATAGCAAAGCTGTGAATGATTTATCTCTTCAGATTGAGCAGGGCTCTTTTACTTCCATTATCGGACATAATGGCTCAGGTAAATCGACATTAGCGAAATTAATCGTCGGTCTACTAAAGGCTAATAGTGGTGAGATTTATATCGATGGTGTTCGTCTTGAAGAGAAATCAGTCAACGAAATTAGAAGAAAAGTAGCAATCGTCTTCCAAAACCCTGATAACCAATTCATTGGTTCAACAGTGGAAGATGATATTGCTTTTGGTTTAGAAAACCGACAGGTTCCAGCTGAAGAGATGCCGGGCATTATTTTAAAATATGCTTCCAGTGTGAAAATGGAAGATTATTTGAAGAAAGAACCAACTTCTCTTTCCGGTGGGCAGAAACAAAGAGTGGCGATCGCTGGCGCGTTAGCGTTATCACCAGAAATTTTAATCCTTGATGAAGCGACGGCGATGATCGATGCGAAAGGAAAAAGAGAGATCTATAAAGTGATGCGACATATGAAGGAGAACAATCCAAATCTCACTATTATTTCCATCACCCATGAAGTGGAAGAAGCTTTCCTCTCTGATCGCGTCATTGTGATGTCGGGTGGCAAGGCAGTGTTTTCCGGAACCACTGAAGAAGTTTTTACCAATAAAAAGGTTAGAGAGCAATATAAGATTGAAACCCCATTTTTCATCGCTTTAAAGGAAGAGTTACAAGCCAGTGGTTTTGATGTTGATAATTTAAATAATGTGAAAGAGGTCATTAGTTATTTATGCCGATAAAAGTTAATAATCTCTTTCATACATATTTAAAAAGATCTCCGCAGAAGGTGGAGGCTTTACGTGGCATCAATATTGAAATACCTGACCATTCATATATCGCTTTACTCGGTGAGACAGGAAGCGGCAAATCAACATTAGCCCAGCATTTAAATGCCTTACTTCTCCCCGATAGCGGTGAGATTATTGTTGATGACTATATCATCACTCCAAAGAAGAGAAAAAATAAGAAGATCCATGAATTAAGAAAACATATCGGGATGGTCTTCCAATTCCCTGAATATCAACTCTTTGAAGAAACTGTCGAAAAAGATGTGGCCTTTGGTCCATTAAACTTTGGAAGCAGCAAAGAAGAAGCGTTAAAACTCGCCCATGAAGCTCTTTCAAAGGTCGGTCTTGATGAATCGTATTATTTAAGATCTCCATTTGAATTATCTGGTGGAGAGAGAAGAAGAGTCGCTTTAGCGGGTATCTTTGCGATTAAACCAGATATTCTCGTTCTTGACGAGCCAACTGTTGGTCTTGACCATCAAGGGAGCAAGGACATCATGAATTTGGTGAATAAGATGTACGATGAAGGCACATCCATAATCTTGATTACCCATGATATGAACCTCGTCAATGAATATGTCCAAAAAGTGTTCTTCTTAGAAGACGGGGAAATAAAGTTTGTGGGAAAACCAACAGAACTATTCGCGAATAAAGAGATCAATATTGAAGTTCCTAACTTATATCGTTTTGTTAATGCCTTAAATGATAACGGATATGATATTGATCTAAACAAAATCAAGACATTGAAGGATGTCGTCCCATATTTGAGGAGAAAATCATGAGTGAATTAACTTTTGGCCGTTACTCTCCTTATAATACGGTGGTTCACCGCATTGACCCACGTAGCAAGATTTTCTACATGGTTCTTTTATTCGTCGCGATTTTCCTTCAGTTCACGATGTGGTCAACAAATCTCATCATCAGTGGACTGCTTCTCGTCTTGATGATTATCGTGATGGGCATTTCACGCATTTCATTCACCTCTTTGCTCAAATCATTTGTTTCAATGTGGTTCCTTTTGATCTTCCTTTTAGTGATTTATGCATTGGTCCCTAACAAAGCATATGTCCATCCTGCTTTTAACCTAGGTTCGTTAACTATCTATTATGATGCTTTCTATCAATGGGGCTATATTGTCCTCCGTCTAGTGATGATTCTCTGCACGACGATGGTGCTCACCTCAACAACAAAACCAATGGATCTCACAAATGGCTTAGAATGGGGGATGGGTTTCCTCAAACCAATTCATTTCCCCGCGCATGAAATTGCGATGACCATATCAATCGCTTTAAGATTCATTCCGACGATATTAGATGAGACGAACCGCATCATGAAAGCCCAGAGTTCAAGAGGGGTTGATTTCAACCATGGCATTCTCACTCGTGTTCGTGCGATCGTCTCTCTTATCATCCCTCTATTTGTTTCCGCGATCGAAAGAAGCGAAGAACTCGCGAACGCAATGGAAGCGAGAGGCTATGATCCGAGAATGAAACGCACGCATTTCCATGTCATGCGCTTCACCTATCTCGATTGGATATCTTTCTTCTTGGTCCTTCTCGTATTCGGGGGAGTATTAACTTTATTTATCATCGATAAGAATGTTGAGACGGTGAACATCATTCAAACATTATTCAATATCGATCTAGGATTTTAAGGGAGATTTGCTATGAAAATACTTGCAAAAGCTTCATATTTAGGAACAAATTACCATGGTTGGCAAATTCAACCTAATGGTGTTACAGTCCAAGAAGTGATTGAAAACACATTATCAAAAATCTTGAATACATCGACCAAAATCTATGGTTCAGGACGGACTGATGCTGGAGTGCACGCGCTTAACCAAGCCTTCCATTTTGAAGTCAATAAAGAGTTTGATTTGGACAAATTGAAATACTCGCTTAACAGCCTTCTCCCCGATGATATTTGTATCAATTCTTTAGAGGAAGTTGGTGAAGATTTCCACGCGAGATTCTCCGCGAAGAAAAAGCATTATCAATATCGCATCAACTCCATTAAAAAGAATCCGTTTATCTATCAGACAAGCGCGTATTATCCATATCCATTTGATATGACAAGATTTATGCAAGCTCTCGACTTATTTGTCGGTCAACATAACTATCAAAACTTTACAAGCAAGGAAGAAGATGAAGATAATTATGTAAGAGAGATTTACGATATCAAAATCACTATTGAGGAAGAATATACCGCGGTAGATTTAATTGGTAATGGCTTTATGAGATATATGATTAGAGACATTATCGGTACCTGTTTAGCGGTTGCATCTGGCAAGGAAGATTTAACCTATATTACTGATAGATTAGATTCGGATAAAAACATGCATACAGCCTATCGAGCATCTCCTGAAGGCTTGT
The DNA here is from genome assembly GCA_017617775.1 of Bacilli bacterium. The sequence continues at coordinate 7,055 of JAFZVO010000042.1, forward strand.
TCTTGATAGATGTAATCTATTAGTGGTATGATTTTTTAGAAGAAAAAAGGAAAAGAGGAATTATTTATGGGAAGAGCACATGAAGTTAGAGCGAAAGCCATGGCCGCGACTGCTGCGGCGAGAAGCGCGCTATTTATGCGTGCCAGTAAAGAAATCTATATGGCGGCGAAATCTGGTGAACCTGATCCAGATATGAACCTTGCTTTAAGAAGCGCGATTGAAAAATGGAAAGGTCAAAACGTCACTAAAGATGTTATTGAAAGAGCGATTCAAAAAGCCAAAGGTGGCTCCGCTGAAAGCTATACATCAGGTTTATACGAAGCTTTTGGTCCAGGCAATTCCTATTTCATCATTGAATCTTTAACTGACAACACTAATAGAGCGTTAACAGAAATCAGAACAGCGATTACCAAAAAAGGTGGTCACTTAGGTACTGTCGCCTATAACTTCACTCAATACGGTGTTCTTGCTTTTAAAGGCAATAACCGCGATGAAGTGGAAGAGACTTTAATCTTAGGCGATGTCGATGTCAGCAGCGTCACTGAAGAAGAAGGCGTCATCGAAGTTCTCGTGAACCCAAGTGATTTCGGCAAAGCCAGAGATGTCTTAGACGGCATGGGCATTAAAGAATTCGAAGTCGCAGAAATCTCTTATATTTCAAATGAATATATTGAAATTACTGATCCTGAAGATCGCCGTAAATTCGATGAACTCTGTGATATGTTAGACGAATTACAAGATGTTCAAAACGTCTTCCATAACGTCAAATAGTTATAGACACTCTTTAATATAAGATTCCCAAACCTCTCCCTCAATTGGTAGAGGTTTTTTAGACTTCAACTTTTTAAGTTGCTCTCTATATAAGCGGAGATGTTTAAAAGGACCATGACCAAATTCTTTCTTTAAGAGGTTGGCATCATGGAACATTGACCAATAACTGCGTGGAAATGTTTTTTGAAAGGCTTTAACATATTCTTCTCCGGCTTGATCGCAAAGATGTCGGATTAACGCAAAGGTATAGAGATGGAAATTGAACCTCTCTTTATTGACGACATTGGTTAAAGAAGTTGGGTTAACCCTATAGTAGTGGAGAGGAGTCTTTATTGATTTCATTGATTTGATATTGAGAAGGACACTGAATAATGTCGCAGTGTCTTCAAAGAGGGCTCTCGCTCTTTTTGGGAAATAGATTTGATGCTCGGTGAAGAGTTCTTTTTTAAACATCTTATTCCAGAGAAAACTGCGGAGACTCGTGTCCCAAAGCATCGCTTTTACAGATTGGACAGAATTCCAAGTTTTATTTGAGGAAAATGGATACTTTTTGCTCTTTCCTTCACAGTATGAATAGAAATTGCAATTGACGATATCATAACCTTTTTTGGCTTCTTCATATAGGGTTTTAAGATAATCACGATGATAAAAATCATCGCTATCTAAGAAACAGATGTATCTACCACTTGCTTTGGAGACTCCTTTATATCTGCTGATCGCGGGACCGGGAGCTTCTTCGATTTCCAAGAGAACAAAATTATTATATTTTTTAGCATACTCTAAAGCGATTTCTCTGCTTTTATCCTTGCATGGACAAAGGACACCGATCACCTCATATGGAACCTCGATTGATTGGTTGAAAGTGGAATCTAAACACTCTCTGAGGTACTGCTCAGCATTATAGATTGGAACGATGATAGAAATCTCAATGTTATTCATTCTTTTTTAATTATAAAAAAAGGTTTGATAAGGTGTCAACCTGACAACTCTCGTAAAAAATTAGTTGACACACGTATGATATGTACGTATGATTTATATCGGCACTATGCCAAAATAATGAAGTCCCCGGTAAGGAAAAAGTTAGTTTGGTAAAAGGAGGAATCGTTATGCAACGTCAAACTACAATTGCAAAAAATAGCGAAATCCAACGTAAATGGTATGTCGTCGATGCAAAAGACAAACCATTAGGTAGATTAGCCTCTCAAGTCGCCCAAGTTTTAACTGGTAAAGTTAAACCCACATACACCCCAAATGTTGATTGCGGTGATTACGTGATCATCATCAATGCTGATCAAGTCAGCTTAAGCGGTGATAAGGTGCACACTAAGAAGTATTACAATGCTTCTGGTTTCCCAGGTGGATTAAGAGTTAGAACTGCTGGTGAAATGAAAGAGAAATTTCCATGTGAAATGGTCGAGAGATCAGTCCATGGTATGCTCCCAAAAGGACGTTTAGGTCGTCAAATCGAAAAGAAACTATTCGTCTATGCTGGTAGCGAGCACAAACATGAAGCTCAAAAGCCTGAAGTGCTTGAGCTCAAATACTAGGAGGAAAAGATAATATGGCAAAAACTGCACAATATTATGGCACTGGTAGAAGAAAATCTTCTATCGCCCGTGTCTATGTCACTCCTGGTAAGGGAAAGATCGTCGTCAATGGTCGTCCTGTTGACGAATACATGCCATATGCCACATTGGTCATGGATCTCAAACAACCATTAACATTAACAGGCACTGAAACTAAATATGATGTGAATGCTGATGTTAAGGGTGGTGGATTCACTGGTCAAGCTGGTGCGATCAGACTTGGTATCGCCCGTGCCTTATTAGAAGCGGGATGCGATAGACATGTTCTCAAGGTCGGCGGTATGTTGACAAGAGATTCTAGAGCGAAAGAACGTAAGAAATACGGTCTCAAAGCTGCTCGTAGAGCTCCACAATTCTCAAAACGTTAAGATTTATTTGGGGGAGATTTTTCTCCCCCACATCTAAACGAATTGCAATTTATCTTCTAGCATTATAAACTAGATAAGCACATTTGGGCCTTTAGCTCAGTTGGTTAGAGCGCACCCCTGATAAGGGTGAGGTCGCTGGTTCAAATCCATTAAGGCCCACCAAATTGCGAATAACCCTTGGAGCAATCTAAGGGTTTATAATTCTCAGGACACTTAGTTCAGCGGGAGAACGCTTCCTTCACACGGAAGAGGTCACAGGTTCGATCCCTGTAGTGTCCACCATAATAGATGCCATCTTAGCTCAATTGGCAGAGCAATTGATTTGTAATCAATAGGTTGCTGGTTCGATTCCGGTAGATGGCACCATTAGGTTAGTAACAGTGTTGTTTATACAGCACTGTTTTTTTGTTACAATAATAGTTGAGGATATTTCTATATGAAGAAACACAAGGCACTGAAAATCGTTTTGATTTCTCTTTGTTCGGTTTTTGTTTTGCTCATCGCTTTTATCGGTGGGGCGTTGATTTTTGCTTCGGCGACAACCCTTCAGGTCAAAGATCAAGAAGAAATGCAAATCGATGGCGAAGTAGTCGCGAAAGTCAACAAAGATA
>JAFZVO010000043.1 GCA_017617775.1 Bacilli bacterium
CACCGAAGTCCGCTCTTTCTTCGTCAGCAGGTTGTTCGTTGAATGACTTGTTGTACTCTTCTTCTTCGCCCGCTTCTTCACTATCGCTATCGGAAGTATCCATATCGGAATAGACATCTCTCATATCGATGTGCACCTTATCAAAAGTGTGTCTGCTTCTCAAATCCCATTTGTTCTCACCGAGGGTCACAAAACGACCATCGAGAAGTAAGGAAGTGTAGAAGGAACTCACTTTCTTATTGGCTTCTTCTTCGCTGAAACCTTTTTGTTTGACGACATACGCCCAAATCTGTTTGAAAGTCACAGATTTTGTTTTTGAGCTTAAATACTCATGGGCTAATTCTAACATTGATCCTTGCATATTTTTCTCTCCTTTACATATGTTCGGGTGTATTCACGCCTACTAAATATAAGGCGTTCTTAACAACTTGTTTAATCGCTTCGCATAAAGCGAGTCTCGATGCGGATACTTCTAAAGCATTTCGATCCACAATCTTTGTATCGTTATACCAAGAATGCACAGCTTCTGCAAGTTCATGTACATAATTGGTAATCTTATTCGGTAATAAATCTTTGCAGGCATCGTTCACCACTTTTGGGAAGTCTGCAAGTGTCTTCAAGATTAATTTCTCTTTTTCTAAAGAAAGATATTGGCCTTTCTCATCAATCGCGATGTCTTCGCCCATCTTGAGGACGGAACACATTCTCGCGTATGCGTATTGGCTATAGAAGACAGGATTAGATGAACTCTGCTCCACCGCGAGAGATAAGTCGAAGTCCAAATGAGTGGACGGCATTCTCATCGCGAAGAAATATCTCGCCGCGTCGACACCGACTTCTTCGACGAGTTCCCTGAGTTTATAGGCATCTCCCGCACGTTTAGAAGCTTTCTTCTCCACGCCGTCTTTGATGAAGCGGACCATTTGGATGAGTTCAACATTTAAAACATCTTCCTTATATCCATGCATCATTAACGCGCTCTTCATACGATTGATATATCCGTGATGATCCGCACCTAGGACATCAATAAGTCTATTCGCTTTTCTACTCAACTTATTGAGGTGATAGACGATATCCGGTAAGAAATATGTATAGTCACCATCACTCTTTACAATCACTCGATCCTTATCGTCGATAAAGTCAGTAGTTTTTAAAAGCAGCGCGCCATCTTCTCTATATGTATATTTTTCAAGATTCTTCAATTCATTTTCTATCGCGTTATTCTTACGGATTTCTTTTTCAGAAGTGAAGACATCGAATTCCACTCCAAAGTCGGAGAGGTCTCTTCTTGCTTTCTTCATCTCTTTATCGATACCGATTTCTTTAAAGAAAGCGATTGGGTCTTCATAAGACAATGGACCTTCACCATATTCATCTAACACTTCTTTCGCGATATCGATAATATCTTGCCCGTGATAACCATCTTCAGGAAGAGTAAACGATTTTCCTAATAATTCGAAATATCGGGCTTGAATTGATAAGGCGAGATTATCGATTTGTTTACCAGCATCGTTGATGTAATATTCTTTGATCACATCATATCCAGAGAAAGAGAGGATACGAGCTAAAGAATCGCCGATTGCCGCACCTCTAGCAGTGCCGACATGCAAATCACCAGTTGGGTTTGCGGAGACGAATTCAACATTGATCGTCTCGTTTTTATATTCTCCACGACCATAATTATCTTTCTGGTTGAGGATCAGAGAGATCACGTTTTGTAAGGAGTCATCTTTCATGAAGAAATTCATAAAGCCAGGTCCGGCGATTTCCACATGATCGATGAGGCTATTGTCGAGGTTTTGGATTAATAAATTCGCGAATTCGACGGGGTTTTTGCCATTCTTTTTCGCATATTTTAAGGCGACATTACTCGCGTAATCGCCATGGGCAGCATCTCTGCTGTTCTCGACAAAAACATCTTCGAGATTCACTTCTATACCAAGTTTTTCCAAGGCATTTTTGATATTATTTTTAAGCTCGACAATCAAATCCATTATTTTGACTCCAATGTCACAACTGCGTAGGCTTCCACGGCTTTGCCTTCACCGACAGGACCCATCTTCTCATTGGTCCCTGCTTTTATTGAAATAGCAGAAAGATCAGCATTTAGCAAACCAGCGATATTCTTTCTCATCGTTTCAATATAATCTTTGAGTTTTGGTCTTTCTAAAGAGATAAAGACGTCAAGGTTATTGAGGCGATATCCTCTTTCGTCCATCATCTGATAAACGCTTTTCATGATGAGAGCAGAATCCATGTTTTCCGTATTCTTATCGTTATCTGGGAAGTGCTTGCCTAAATCGCCCAACGCGAGAGCGCCTAAAATAGACTCCGCGACCGCATGATAGACGACATCACCATCACTATGAGCGGCTTCACCAAGTTCAAAAGGAACATGGATGCCTCCAAGCATCAGTTTACGATTTTCCACCAAGCGGTGTATGTCTTTGCTAAAACCCATTCTGATCATACTATTTCTTATTCACATTGAACTTGAAGAACATGATATCTCCATCGTTTGGATAATATCCTTTGCCTTCAGTTCTCATCTTTCCATTTTCTTTCACTGCAACTTCACTGCCGAACTCTTTTATCGCTTCGTAAGTGTAGACTTCCGCACAGATAAAACCTTTTTGGAAGTCGGTATGAATAATACCTGCGCATTCTGGCGCGCTCATCCCACGGATAAATGTCCACGCACGACATTCATCAGCGCCAACTGTAAAGAACGTTGATAAATTCAATAATTTATAAGTGGATTTAATCACTTTTTCTAAACCGGATTCTTCAACGCCAAGTTCGGTGAGATATTCTTTTCTTTCTTCTTCGGTGAGTTCTGATAATTCACTTTCAATCTGACAGGAGACAGGAATCACTTCGCTGCCTTCTTTCTTCGCATATTCAACAACTTGCTTATAGAGTTCACAATTATCGATATCACTTAATGATTCTTCCGAGACATTCGCGACATAGATAATTGGTTTTTTTGTTAATAAGAAATAATTCTTATTTGCAAATTCTTCTTGTTCTTTGCTGAGCTCCACAGTCCTCGCTGCTAAACCTTGGTCAAGAGCTTCCTTAATTGGAGTGAGAATGCTCATCTCTAAAACAGATTCTTTATCTTTTAGGATACGGGCTTTATTCGCGATTTTATCGATGCGTTTATTGACTGCATCTAAATCCGCCATCACGAGCTCGAGATTGATGACTTCGATATCTCTAACCGGATCAACGCTGCCTTCGACATGGATGATATCATCAGACTCAAAGGCTCTCACCACTTCAACAATCGCATCGCATTCACGAATATGCGCGAGGAATTGGTTGCCTAAACCTTCACCTTTGGAGGCTCCTCTTACCAATCCAGCGATATCGTAGAATTCAACAGTTGCAGGAATAGTTCGTTCTGGTTTAAAAAGATTTGATAAAAACTTCAATCTTTCATCAGGGACATTGACGACACCGGTATTTGGATTGATGGTCGCAAAAGGATAGTTTGCCGCCTCGACATGTGAGTTAGTAATCGCATTAAAAAGTGTCGACTTTCCAACATTAGGTAATCCAACAATTCCAGCCTTTAATCCCATAGCGATATCTAGTATACATTTAATAAATCACTAAATCAAAGATTTATCTTATATTAGCTTATTTTATCGCTTCAATCGGGGAGATGTTCGCATACTTCAAACAGATTAAGAGGCTCGATAATAAAGATATCGAGGTCGCTAAGATAAACATCGCGAGGAAAGCGAATGGGTTTAAGGAGAATGATGTTGAGCTGGAAAGCGTCTCTCCAATGCTCCTGGAAATGAAATAGCTGACAAAGATGAGTTCAACGGAAGAGAGCAAATAAGAGAATAGACTGATCATCATCGAATAGAAGACCATAAACTTGCATGATTCTAGCTTTGACACTCCAAGACACCTTGATAAACCAATATCCCTCTTGCTCTCCAAGAAGTGCAGTAGATTGGTAACGCTCATGAGAATGATCGAGATGACCACCGCGATGAGAGAAAAGATGTTCATCGCGATCTCAATATACCCACATACCTCTCTCACATTCTCATCGATATCACCAAGAGGATTCACCACTTCATATTGAGGATAATCTTTTTGTAACTCTTCTTTCACCGCATTCATATCTCGAGAATCATCGACATCAAAACATAAGCTGTTGATTGTTAATCCATAAGAGGATAGGCCAAACCTCTGTTTAAAAACCGAGATCAACCAATCAGTATCTTGGTATATCAAATAATCTTCCTCTTCGATTATCCCAACGATTTTTAAGGGAATGGTGATATAGTCTCTCACCACGAAATCTTGGTTATAAATTCGTTCGTTCACGAGATATGAAAAATAGAGGGTGGAGCGATTCTGATGGTCGATATTTAATGCCGTATATAAGCCACGAGAGACCACAATCTCATCAATACTATTCAATGAAAATGTGCCGTTTTTGTAATGAATATTCGTAAAACTCACTCCTTTTTGAAGTCCTCTTGAATAATGACCAATGCATAATCCAGGGCTATTTTGGATATGTTCGTATTCATCAATTGGTAACGTCGAAAAGATGTTGAGATTCTCTTCTAATAACCCTTCGTCCAACGAGAAATAAGCATAGTTAGAAAAGCCCATCATCAAGTTAGCAGAATAAATCGCATACCCTGAAGAAGAGCCTAATAAAGGATTGGATAAATACGGATGTGTTTCAAGGATGTGATCGACAAATCGATAAGGAATATCAATCCCGTTATTGATAAAAAATAACACCTTATCAATCATCGAAATAGGTTCGTCCTCTTCGATTGATAACGGGAAATAATGTGAGCTCGCTAATTCAAAAATATAATCATCTGAGATTCTATCTTCTCGCAATTTCTTGAATAATCCGTCAACATCATGACGACACTGAAAATAATAGAGTTTCTTGAGCTGCCATGGTTTTTTCGAGTTAGAAGAGACACTCGTAGTAGAAGGAAAACGCATACTAGTCTCCAAAACATATTCATTCCATAAGTGATTGTAATGATAGATGGTTGGCCTTAACGATAATGTGAATCCTTTGATGATAAATGATTGTTGATCCTCATAATCCCACGATTCATTACGACCATTAAAAACAACTTTTAAATCATGACTGGCAAGATAAGCGGATAAATAATCGATATTCTTCACAATCTTGAGCTCATCACAGATCAGTTGAATAAGGTTGAGATTGAGACCGACCACAATCTCGTTATTTGTGAGACTTGATGGTCGACGCGGATAAACAGTTTCTTCATATAAATCTAACCACTGGAACTCGTTGATCTGCTTTCCACCTAATCCTGGGATTATAAATCGCGATTCTTCCATATCGATGACAAAGTCATTATTCGAGAGAAAATGCTTATCCATATTATTGAGGTATATTTCTCCAACATCGTAGATGTAATCCTGATAATCACTCGCAATCTCCACCGCATCGATATATTCTCCTCCCTCCATCGTCGGGATGATATTCTTCTCATTCTTCACATTCATAATAATCTTTGTCTCATCGATGAGCTCTGAGTACGCGCTTTTGATATTTGAGGAGATTGAACTCGAAAGCGTTAACGATAATCCCGTTCCAATTAATCCTAAAGAAATGAGAAATGTGCAAAAAGAAGTCCGCCACTTACGGCTTCTTAATGCTGTTAACGAGTGTTTAAAAAGGAAACGGAAAGGAATATGTGCTTTCCCAGACCTCACACCATTGAGGATGATGAGATGTTCTTCTTTATTCTCTTTAAGAGGATGAGTCTCCACTTCCACAACCTTTCCATCCTTCATCTCAATGATGATATCCGCATATTTTCTCGTTAACTCTTGGTCATGAGAGACGATGATGACCAGCGTGTCTCTACTCACTTCTTTGAGTAGGTCCATTATCTTTACCGCATTCTCATCATCTAACGCGCCTGTCGGTTCATCTGCGAGAATCACTTTCGGATCATTCGCGAGACTGCGGGCGATCGCGACTTTTTGTTTCTCCCCACCCGATAAAGTGTTCACAAGTTGCTTTTCTTTTCCTTTAAGGCCTACTAGTCGTAACAGATCATCACATTTTCTCTTCTTTCGAATGCGTGGAATATTCGGAGAGATATCTAAAGCGAACATCACGTTGTTATTCACCGTATCGAGATTGAATAATTTAAAATCTTGAAAGACGAAGCCGATGTTCTTATTACGGAATTCATTCCTCCCACTTTCAGAGAGATTTTCTAACGATATCCCATTGATTATAATTTGTCCGTTATAGGTTAATAATGATGAGATGCAGTTGAGGAGGGTAGTCTTCCCGCATCCCGAGTCTCCACAGATTAAAACTAACCCCTTATCAGGCAAAACAAACGAGACATCATTTAAGACGAGATGATCCCCAAATGATTTCGATAAACGATTGATATAAATCATTCTTCTCTAAGCTCCTCGTTAACCGATATTCTCTTGCTGAAAACAATGGGGATAAATGTTGATAATGTCACGACAAGAATAGAGATGATAATCAAGAATAAATAATAGGAATATGGAAGTGCGATTGAAGGCAAGATACTCGAAGGAAGAGAAACCACATTATCAATACCAATCAATTTAAATAATAAGAAATTTGCGAGTGTTTTTATCGGAATAATCAATAAAAATGAAAGAAGTATCGATAATGAAACAATCATAATGTTCTCATTGATATAGATGTCGATTATCTGATATAGATCCGCGCCTAAACAGGTGAGAATCGCGCTTCTTTTCTTATCTTCGCTATATGAGGAAAAAGAGATCAGTCCGACAATTAACACCGTCCCCACTACTGCGATGATTAAAAATAGTTCAATTCCGATGCATGATGCGGATATTAGATCTGTCAACGCTTCCTGCACAACCAGAGCGTTATTCGTGATATTAAACTCCTCTTTCAATGCTTCTTTGTCGTTTTTAATACACGGATAATCCCCGTAATGTTTCAGAAACATCTTATATGAATATGAGGTTAAATAGTTCGTGCCTATTTCATCTTGTATTTTCTCTTTCCAAGAATAGGAAAATCCCATGTATTCAGAGTAATTATTTAAGAGATAAGAAGAGAGATATTCATCTAAAGCTATATAGGGGTAATATACTGTCGGAACAGATAAAAAAGATAATTCATTCACCACCCCCACAATCTTTGCCTTCTTCTCATACGCTAAAACGTCATTTAAGATGGTGTTATCTTCATCATATGTGTAGAAGTTAGTTTCATATCGATGTGATAAATCAATCCACTGGTTAAGCGGCTCATCAACATATTTCTTCATCTCTTCATATGCTTTGTTATTGATGACCACTTCTAAAAGGGAATCTTCTTCTGGAAAACGACCTTTGGTCAATAACGATTTATTGATGCTTTGATCGCGGAATGAATAAACACTTGTATAGGAAAATTCTTCTAATGCATCATCTTCATATTTCATCGAGACATATGAAGGAACGATCGCCTCATAATTGAGTTCATAGTAATAACGCGGATATTCTTTTTCTAATCTCATAATATCCACCTCCGAGGGACGAGAGCTCCTCACTAGAGTGATGACTGTATCTTGTATCTTCGATGATGTTTCTTTGCTGATTGAGGAAACACCGATATCGAGATGTTTGTAGCATTCTTCTTCGATTCGTGAATCGATATTTTGAATAAAGCCCACGACTAAAGTTGTCGCGATTAGGCATATCGCTAAACTAGCGATAGAGATGATATTTCTACCTAATCTCCTTTTAAAATTAGAAGAAGCGATTTTATCCACCCAATTGGACTTATGAAACCTTTTCTTCTCTTTCTTAGATAGTTTTGCCACATTCGCTTTTTTAATCGCTTTTTGGTCGATAATCTTCCCGTCTTTCATCCTGATGATGTAGTCAGACATATTGATTAGTAGAGACTGGTTATGTGAGACGACGATAACAAGAACATTTTCACTGATCTTTTTGAGCAAAGACATTATTAAAATAGAGTTTTCGCTATCTAACGCG